>AMGN01000016.1 GCA_000309865.1 Methanobacterium sp. Maddingley MBC34
ATGATAATTCACAGATAAAAACTTTAACCTCCTGAATTTTTAATATTTATGTGATTTATTCGCTAATTTAAACAAGATTTTACTTTAAATCAATCCAAAATATCAGAACGAATCATCAAATCACAAATCTAAAATGGGATAATTTCAAAAAAACTAGAAAAACTCGAATAAGTCTCTAATTTAATAACGGGTAAAGGTAAAAAATACATGAAAAAAATAAGATAAAATTAATATTATATCATTCAATATATCATTCAATTTAATTTTTAATCTTACTTAGTGGTGAATAAATGGAAATTGATTATATCGTTGGTGAAAAAACTTCAGAGATCACTGGAATTTCTAAATACCAAAATGAAATACACAAAAGAATGGAAGGTGTTCAACTCAACCGCATTGATTATGCATCTAAAAAAATCATGATTAAAGACATAAATATTAATCTTTCTCAGATGTATTTTTATCCCCTAATCGTGAAAAAAAACATTAAGAAGGATAATATAAAACATATAACCTCCCAGTTCCTTGCTTATTTATTAAACTATTTCAATTTTGAGAAAAGTATTGTCACCTGTTACGATTTAATTTCTTGGTCCCATGAAAAAGATTCTTCGCCGCTTAATCAGCGCGGTTTAAGAAAAGCAACTTCTGGTTTAAGAAAAGCAAGTAAAATAATTACTATTTCTGAGTTTTCAAAAAAAGATATCATTAATTATATTGGTTATCCTGAAGAAAAAATCGAGGTGGTCTATCCTGCAGTTGACCATGAAAGATTTTTTAGAATGAATAAGGATAAATTGAATAACTTTAAACCTGTCTCTCAGGACTATCATAAAATATTGTATGTCGGTTCAGAACAGCCTCGTCAAAACGTTCCTATTTTAATTAAAGCATTAGCTAAACTGAAAAAGAAATTACCCAATGTTCAACTGTTTAAAATAGGTGATCCTCATTATCCCGGTGCCCGTGAACAATTAATAAAGTTGATAAGTGATTTGAATCTTGAAAAGAATGTGGTATTTGTTGGTTCTGTTTCTGAGCAGGAACTTGCAAAATGGTACAACTCAGCTGATCTTGTGGTTTATCCATGCCAATATGCAGGTTTTGGCCTTCCGCCCCTTGAATCAATGGCCTGTGGAACTCCAGTAATAACATCTAACACCAGTTCACTCCCGGAAGTAGTGGGTAATGCAGGAATTACAATAGATCCACTTGATTTTGACATAATGGCAACTAAAATGTACGAAGTTTTAACAAATCCTGAATTAAGTGAAGATTTAGTAAAAAAAGGAATTGAAAGATCAAAACTATTCGACTGGAAGGTTTCCTCTCATAAAACACTAAAGATATATGAATCAATGAACGAATATTGATTTATTAATCGGATTCTTTCGAAGCTTTTATCTATAGTTTTCACTTTTAGAACAATGAGTTATGAGGAATGGATATTGGAATAATCAACCCCGAGTTAATTTATCCCAGAGGTGCAGAGAAACAAGCTTGTAAATTCTGTTATTAAATAGAAATAGGCATAAAATTACATCTTACCCATTTAATCATCAAACCAGTTGAAAATTACTTCGGACTATCCTTCCCCAAAGAAATAAATATAAATACAAAATTGTTTTTGAATCAGAGGTTTATTTTAAATTTTCATTTTAATAGAACTTCAAGCCACATTTCCTTATAGAATTTTTTTGAAGAAAAAATTTTGATTAATAAATATACTATAAACTTAGGTATTCTACTATTCCACAGATTTACTCCAGTAGTAGCGTCAACAGGATCCATATCCTTATAATTTGATATTTCACCGCCACTTAATGATATTAAATTATAAATCTCTTCTTTTGAATATCCGCAGTGTTTATGTGTTTTATCCAACTGGTGGAACTCAACAATACCGTTTGCCCACATTTTCTCATTTCTTTTGGGAACGTTAATGAGCACATTTTCCCTTGCTGCAACAAGTGCTTTTTTCACTAAACTAACAGGATCATCTACATGTTCCAATATATTGTATAATATAACTGTATCTACTTCTGGGAATTCTATATCTAAAGCATCACCTATTATTAAATTCACATCTTCAGGATAATCATAATTTACA
Source organism: Methanobacterium sp. Maddingley MBC34 (assembly GCA_000309865.1). Classification (NCBI taxonomy): domain Archaea; kingdom Methanobacteriati; phylum Methanobacteriota; class Methanobacteria; order Methanobacteriales; family Methanobacteriaceae; genus Methanobacterium; species Methanobacterium sp. Maddingley MBC34. The sequence goes on from AMGN01000016.1 coordinate 2,111, forward strand.
TATTTCTGAAAATCAATTCCAGTGTAATAATTTTTCCAACCATTATCTCTCAAAAAATCATATAATTGGCAAGTGGCACATCCAACATCTAAAATGTCTCCTTTTTGGTACTGAAGAGTTAACTCTGCAAATTCAGGGGCATTTATCCATTTTTTCCACCCAAAATCAAATTCATTTTTTACTAAATCCTGAGTCATTTTTATCCCCAATTGAAATTAATTCCTTTAAAAGTTTTATATCATCCTTATTAATTATACCTAAAACATATAATAATGCAATATATATCAAAATACCCAATAATCCAGCAATAATCCAATTTAATGTTTTTAAAATGTAGATTAATATAAATACTATAAATCCATTGAAAAGTGGTAAAAAAATGTATGATTTTAAAGAGACTCTGAAATGATATTTGGAGATATAATAAAACATGGCAATGAACCCCAAGAGTTCTGTGAGTACAGTTGCAATAGAAGCTCCAATAAAACTATATTGCGGTATTAAAATTAGATTAAGAGTTATATTAAATAAAACATTTAATGTAGCAACAATTGTCACCACCCTCTGTTTATTAACTGCATTTAATATGTTCCCGAACAGCAATGTTAAAAATATTATTGGAACAACCCAAATTAATGTTTGAAGAGTGATAATTGACTGGTAAAAATTTTGACCAAATATTATCATTATGATTTCATTTGCAAATATCAAGCCATAAATAAAAATGAAAATAGCTACTATGAATAAAAATTTGAATGATTTCTCATATTCCATTTTAAGTAATTCTCTGGCTGATTCAAAATGGCGAGACATTACTGGAAATAATACTGTTACGAATAATGATGGTATGAAAAGTAAAACAAAAATCAGACGATAAGCTGCATTATAAATCCCAACTGCATCATTTCCCACCATTACAGAGAGCATAAATGAATCAATCCAAAAATAGATTGTAACAAATATTCCAGTAATTGCAAATGGTAATGATTCTTTAAATATTTCTTTCCAAAATTCAAGGTCTATTTCGAGTTTTGGTAAAGAATACTTCCTTAAGTAAATTATGGAAATGTATAGAAGGGCTATTAAGCTTACAACTATATATATTACAGCAAAGCCCACAACCGTTAATCCCAAATATATTACAATTAATGTTAAAACTAACATTCCTAAGTTACTTATTATTGTGGCTAAAGATTGATATTCCATTTTTTCGTAGGCTTGAAAAATAGAATAAAATACACTTGTAAATGAGCCTAATATAATAGATATGGTGATTATGTATATTACATTGATTATTTGTTGGGAATAACCAACTATATAAGAAATTAGGGCAATTATCCCAAATGTAAAAAATCCTAAAAAGATTTTAATTACAAAGGTATTTGAAAAATATTTATCAACCAATGATTTATCTCGAGCAACTTCTCTTACAGTGAGACTTGATAAACCAAGATCAGTAAAAACCCCAAAAATACCTGTAATTGAAAGCGCAACGGATATAATTCCCCAGCCTTCTACTCCTAAATATCGAGCAGTATAAACCGTGGCAATAAATGTAAATACATACGCTAAAACATTAGAAAGTAGCAAAAATATTGTATTTTTTGCTATCTTACGTGTTGTATTCATATATACCTCTAAATAATTATGCTCTTGTCCTTTATGTGTTCAACTTAATATGGGAACATACTTTTTCCCTATCAATAACACAGTTGAATGTAAAATGGAAGAATTTGAGTCATGTCTTTAGTTTTTCTTTTAAAATACATTGAACATGTTAAGAACAGTCGGAGTATTCGTGTCCGTTTTCTAAGTTGTTTAAGTGATTTCTTTTTTGGCATAGCTTCAAGGAAGAGTTGATAATTTGATGTTCTTTAATTTGCCAATGACTTTTTAAGTCAGAATAGGAGGTATAATCATCTGCGAATACTCATATTCTGTTATTAGTCCTTTGCAATATTTTGATTTTCATCTGTATTAGCCTTTTTGATAACTTTTTTACATTAAAAATATGGTTTACCCAGTTTTTCTATTGATTATAGTTAATATTAATGGTTTGTCTTTCTCTCAGTGCCTCTAACTCTTTGTTTTAGCTTCTTTGTGTGTTTTTGTTTTTATAAACCCTTTATCACTTACAGAGTAGTAAATTTTCAAATTATTATCTTTGAATGGATAAGATTTGTTATTTTTTGGCAGACATTCTTAGAAATCTTGGGATAATCTGTAAATTGATTCACCTTTAGACCTAATTATTCTAAAAAACCTATTTATGTCGTTTTATCTAAATTTGTCATTATAGATCATTTCGCATTTAGAAGTTTTTTGTTAGCAAATATTGTTCCTGTTAATCTGTGAAGTTTTATCACAATCATTCCTGAAAGTTTTTATATTGAAGATTAACCGTGTTTTTCCAGTGATAAAAAATTTTTCCTGATATTAATTCACTTATCCATCTGTTTTTATTCTCATGTGTTTTTTGAGGGTATTGGTGTATGTAAATGTACTCCAATATTCCAATTTTTCCATTACTTAACTAATGGATGTTTAGAATGTTTTTCTAGAAAAAATGCAACCAATAATCATTTTAAGCGTTAGTAAGTTGAAATAATATTTTTAGGATTTTTTATAACATTAAAGTTTTAAGTTGTTAAAATTTATACCAATGTTTTATTTAAATAAATCCAATTAAATAAACGAAAGAAAATAATGGTTTAAAAATAATTGCAAATCCATGGAAGACCTTCTAATTTACAGTCATAGTATTTTTTTTCTAAGCAAGGGTATTAAATTTTATAAAAATTGCATTCAATAGAATATGGTGCTTTCAATAGAATATGGTGAATTTTTCACAAACTTTCAAGGTTATAATAACTATTTAAAACATTATAATGAAACAAGACAGATAACCACCATCAAAAGAAAAAATATTTGCCCATAAAATGTTTATATCCAAAATATAATATTAGTTAAAAACAGCGTATATATTAGTGTTTACTGATTATGGGAGTGTGCTATTCTAATGAAAATATTATCGGTTAAAAGTCTATCCATACCTGATGTGAAAGTAATTAAATTCGCAAGGTTCTGTGATGATAGAGGCTATTTTACTGAAACATTTAGAAAATCTGATCTTTTTAATCATCCAGATCTACCTAGTATGAAAAATCTCTCCTTTTTACAGGCTAACCAGAGTTTTTCCAAAAAAGGAGTAATTCGAGGACTACACTTCCAATGGAACCCCTATATGGGCAAACTGGTAAAGACCACTAAGGGACATATGGTTGATCTATTTTTGGATATAAGAAAAGGTTCACCTACTTTTGGTAAAATTAGTGCATATGATATGCCCACTTCAAATGAAAATGATTATGATGAATGGATCTGGGTTCCAGTAGGATTTGCACATGGAAATTATTTTAAAGAAGATTCTATAATCGAATATTTCTGTTCAGGGGAATATAGTCCAGATTGTGAAGCGGGAATAGGACCATTATCTAGTGACCTGGATTGGTCTTTATGTCCTGAAAATTTGAAACATGGTTTTGATGATAATTTTGCTAGTTGCATAATCAGTGCTAAAGATAGGGATGGTATGACTTTAAATGATTGGACTAAAGATGAAAGGTCGGATAATTTTATCTATGATGAACTAAAAGAACAGGGGTTGTTTTAGATATTAGAAGAAAATAAAATTATATTCACAGGGGGTTCAGGATTATTAGGGACGCAAATGCAAAAAATACTCCCTGAATTGGAATATCCTTCCTCTGATGAATTTAATCTTATGGATTTTCATCAGATGGATGAATATCTGAATAAAGGAAAATATGAGATGATGGTGCATGCTGCGGCATTTACTTCACCACCAAAAGTTGAAGAAGACCCCTTACAAGCTTTAGATGTTAATATCATCGGAACCGCAAATGTAGTGAAATTATGTGCAAAATATGATATGAAAATCATCTACATTTGCACTGATTATGTTTTTAAAGGAAATGACGGTAATTATGGGGAAGAAGATCCTGTCTATCCTGTAAATAAGTATGCATGGTCCAAGTTGGGTGGAGAATGTGCAGTAAGATTGTATGATAATTCAATCATTATCAGAACATCTTTTGGCCCTAATGTTTTCCCATATGATGGTGCATTCGTTGATCAATGGACGAGCAGAGAGGATGCTAAAACCATAGCCAGAAAAATTTCCAGATTGATTGATTCAAACTTTAAAGGAACCATCCACTTAGGCAGCCAGAGAAGAACTGTCTTTGAGTATGCAAAAAGTTTAGATAACAATAAGGATGTGAAAGAATTATCTATTGAAGATTTGTCCTTTAAAGCCCCTGAAGATACTTCATTAAATGTAGATCAATATAAAAAATTATTTGAGCGTGATTAATAATGAAAATACTTGTTGCTGGAGGAGCAGGCTATATTGGCTCGGCACTGTTACCTGCATTAATCGATCGTGGATATGAAGTTGAAGTAATTGATTTAATGTGGTTTGGAAACCATTTACCCGAAAATGTGAAGGTTACTCAGAAGGATCTTTTTAATTGCACAAAGGAAGATTTTGAAGATTTTGAACAAATAATCTTTCTTGCAGGAATATCCAATGATCCAATGGCAGAATTTAACCCTAAAAAGAATTTCACAGATAATGGGGCATTACCATCTTATCTTGCATTCTTGGCAAAATCTGCTGGTGTGAAAAGATTCATTTATGCTTCTTCATGTTCAGTTTATGGGTATACTCTGGATAAGCTTTATAATGAGGAAGATCCGGTTACCAGCAACTATCCCTATGGAATATCCAAATTACAGGGTGAAAGAGGATGTCTTCAGATGCAGGATGAGAATTTCTCAGTAATTGCCTTAAGACAGGGTACAGTTTGTGGTTACAGCCCCAGGATGCGAATGGACCTTATTGTGAATACAATGTTCAAAACGGCTTTAACAGAAGGTAGAATTGTAGTTAATAACCCTTCCATCTGGAGACCAATTTATGATATACGTGATGCTGTCACCGGATATCTCAGAGCAATACAGGCTCATTATTCAATTAGTGGAGTTTTTAATGTTGCTTCTGGGAATTATACCGTGGGTCAGGTTGCGGATATTGTAAAGGCAGAAATTGATAAACTTACTGGTAGTGATATTAAAATAGAAATACTCAATCAGCAGGATTTCCGTAATTATAAAGTTACTACTGAACAGGCAAGTACAAAGTTAGGATTTAAATCCCAATACGATGTTAAAGACATTGTACATCATTTATATAATAATTATGAGAAATTTAAAGATTTTGAAAATGATAATTACTACAACATTAAAGTATTTAAGAAACTGTTGGGTTAGTAAAAGACTTTTAGATAGATAAAAGACTTATAAATAATAGATTAACCGTTTATTTCTAAGTGCCTTAAAATCTCTAAAACCATCTTTAACAGCCCTAAATCCATTTTTAGATGTATCCTTATCTTTGGTTATTATCATTATTACCATATGGATGGTAAGGTAAAATGGGAATAATATAAAGAAAACGATTTTCTGCAGCAGGGAAGCATATCTCCAAATAAATATCAGTCGATTTCGCACAAGATAATGGTAAATAATGTAATAACTATAGTAATTATCCCATGTAAGGCCAATTTTGTGCCAGATACGTGCCTTAGGGGCATATAAAACTTTATATCCCTGGTTTCTAATTCTGAAACATAGATCAGTTTCTTCCCAATAAGCCCAGTATATATGATCAAAAAGACCCACTTTGAGTAGGGCTTCCTTTTTAAATAGAATTGAACAACCTTCAATTTTATCTGTTTCTATTATTTTGTCGCAAATATCCTTATCCACTTTATTCTTACAGAATCTATTTCCTAATGATGTGTAAAGGTTAATTTTTTCTCCTGCAAAACTTATAACATCTTTTCTTCCTTTATAATCATAATAATATACTTTTGGACCAACACAACCCACTTCATTATTCTGCTCTGCAACATCAACCAAATTATCCAGAAAATCAGAAGCAACCACTGTATCCTCGTTCAACAACAGAATATAATCAGAATCGATATTTTTTAGAGCAAAATCAATGGCAAGGTTGTTGCCTTTAGTATAACCATAATTTACCCGGTTTTCCAGGACTATGAGTTTTTCATTGGAAGGCAGTGCCATTATTTCAGATAAGTAGTCCTCTGAAGTTTTACTAATATTTGAATTTGTATTGTCTTTTGAATTTGTTTCGTCAAGGGTGTAGGTAACACAACCTTCAATTTTCAAAATATTATCAATTTTAGATTCATGTGGATTTGAATGATGATTTGGATTTAATAAATTCGTTTCATTATTTTCATGGAATTCAAAGAGTTTTAACGATTTTTCTTTTCGTTTGTACTTAACTAACTTTGAATCAACCTTTGTTAACCCCTGAGAGTATTCCCTTATTTTTCCCAATGATTCATCCTCAGAAGCATTATCCACTACAATAACATCATAATTAGGATATTCAATTTGGTAGACCGATTCCAAACATTCCAGTGTGTCTTGCCAGCGATTAAAGTTCATAATAATAATTGATACCTTTGGATTAGGATTCATTGAATTCTCCTTTGTCAAACTCTGTAACTACCTTGTAAATATAATAATTGTTAGACCCATATAAAAATAATCAATATAAAAATAGTTCAGCGAATAATTTGATTAATGGAAGGTATCAGTAATGGCAGTCTTAGTTACAGTGGGAATTGTAAGCAAAAATGAGGAAAATTACATTGGAAACACTCTGGAAAGTATTATTGGCCAAAATTTTAATGAATTTGAGATTATAGTGGTTGATGGGAATTCCCAAGATAAAACCATTGAAATTGCAGAGGAAGTTCTTAATAAAAGTGATATTCCCCATAAAATTCTTAATGAAGCTCATTTTGGTTCCTATGGACTTTGTTTTGCCCGTAACCTTGTGATCGACCATTCTAATCCTAATTCACGTTACATTGCCTACACTGATGCCGACTGTATAGTCAACGAAAAATGGTTAGACGAACTTTACCAGGCAGTGAAAGGAAGTGAAGATAAAATTGTTGGTGCAGGAGGTCCAAGATTAATCGCAACCCCTAAAAACAAGAAAGAACTGGTGATCAACACATTTATTACATCTTTTATCGGTTCAGGAGGTAATCCTGCATTTGTCAAGAGAAATCTAAAATTTATAGATAGCATCCCTAACTATAACTCCATTTATAAAAAGGATATAATTTCTGATTTTCGCTATGATGAAAAGTTAATCTTCTCCGATGACAATGAATTAAACTTCCGTCTGAAAAAAGCAGGATATATCTTCAGATATGTTCCTACTGCCAAAGTTTATCACCGGGAAACTGATTCCATAGTACAGTTCGCCCGTAACATGTATAGTTATGGTTTCAATATTACCAACACCATCCGGAAACATCACCGCATGGTTAAAGTACCTTTACCACTAACGATACTTTTCTTATTTTATTTAATACTCCTTATGCCCCTTTACTTGTTAATGGGAATTCTTGCATTGTTACCCCTTACCCTGTATTTCATCTTTGCATTAATGGTTTTTTTGGAGGTTATTTATAAATCCCGGACACTACTTTCATTAATGGTTTTGTTACTTCTTCCAGTACAACATATGTCATATGCTTTAGGCGTTATTTACAATTTCTACTCCAAATAATTATTTAAAGAAACAAAAAAACAACATAAATTTTGAAAAATCCATAAAACAATGACATACTAATAATATTAAGATAGGATTAGTTATAAGATGTACTATAATATATTTTTTAGATAGGATTAGTTATAAGATGTACTATAATATATTTTTTAGATAGGATTAGTTATAAGGTGTACTATGATATATTTTCGAGGATGTCTATCCAGAGAACGGCTAAATAATATTACCAATGCCACTGAAAAAGTTCTGCAAAAAGCAGATATAGAATACAAAATCTTGGACAATGAGGGATGTTGTGGTTCCGTGCTTCTACGTACCGGGTTCCAAGATGACGCCCTTGAAATTATGCATGATACATTTAAGGTTATTCAAGGCGAGAAAGTTCTGGTTTCCTGTGCTGGATGTTACCGAACATTTAAGGAAGATTATCCAGAAATTTTAGGAGAAACTGTTGATGTTATCCACACTTCCCATCTTTTCCTAGAATTAATTGAAAATGGAATAATTGAACCATCTGTAACTGAGGAAGAAGTGACATATCATGACCCCTGCCACTTGGGGCGGCATATGGGGGAGTATGAAACTCCACGTAAGGTTATAAAGCCTTATGCTAAACTGGTGGAAATGGAACACAACCAGGAGAAGGCCAGGTGCTGTGGAGCGGGTGGTGGTGTTAGATCCGCATTCCCCGAGTTATCTCAAGAAATTGCCGGGATGAGATTGAATGATGCCAAAGTTACCGGTGCCAGAACCCTGGTTACCTGCTGTCCATTCTGTATTCTAAATCTGGAGTCAACTCAGGAATCATCTTCAAAGAGCAGTTTAACTGATGGAAAACTGGATGATGCTAGTTCAACTGGGAAAAAAAGTGACAATATGATTATCATGGATCTATCACAGTTTTTATTAAAGAGGCTAAACCATGAATGATTCTGCCATCAAAATCATGAATCAATCCTTCAATATACTAGATAAAAGGAGGGCTACCCTCCTCCAGGATGAAGGTACCATTAAGTTAAAGGAACGGGTTAAAAATATTCGGGAAAATTCAATAGAACATCTACATCCCCTCCTGGAAAAGGCCCGGGAAAACCTCGTACATAATGGGATTGAAGTGGTCATGGCTAAAGATGCCAAGGAAGCAAGGGAAGCAATTTACCAGCTGGTTAAAAATGAGGATATGGTGGCAAAATCCAAATCCAACACAGCCGGAGAAATACAGCTTTCTGAATACCTGGAAAAGAAGGATATTAAAGTATTGGAGACTGATTTAGGTGATAGAATAGTGCAGTTTCACCAGAGCCAACCCTCACATCCCATAGGGCCCGCTTGCCACCTTGACATGGAACAAATAGCAGAAATTGTATCGCATGAGTTCAAAAAAGAGGTTAAAGTTGAACCTCGTGCGATTCTAGATACTGTGAAAACCGATATCATGGAGAAACTTTCAAAGTGCAAGGTAGGTATCACTGGTGCGAACTCAGTGGCTGCTGAAGATGGATCTCTTCTAATGGTTCACAACGAAGGCAATATCAGCCTTCTCACTCTCTTAGACCTTCACATCATTCTGGTTGGTATTGACAAACTTGTGCCCACACTGGAAGATGCCGTGTCTGTGGTGAAACTGGAAACCATCTACGCCACAGGTAAAACCGTTCCCGCCTACATGAATGTTATATCATCTCCTTCAAAGACTGCAGATATTGAACAGATAATACTGAAGGATATGTATGGTGCTAAACGAGTAGTAGTAGTGTTTTTAGACAATGGACGTACCCAGGCACTTCAGGAGAAACCAGAATGTTTGTGGTGTATTGGATGTGGAGCCTGCATTGTAAACTGCCCCGTGTACACTACTTTAGGCCCTGATTTCGGTTATTTGCGTCATTTAGGAGGGAGAGGTGTTGTTTTAAGCCACTATATTCAGGATGGGGTGGTTTGCTTCGACTCGGGTCTTTTCAAATGCACTTTATGTGGCCTGTGCACTGTTGAATGTCCAGTGGAAATTCCCATAAATACAATGCTCGAAGATCTAAGGAGAGAATCTGTAGAAGAGAATATATATCCAGAAAAACATGAGGAGATAAAAAATAATCTTAAAAGAAGAAGATCACCATTTAAACCGGATAAATAAATTATTATTATCCTGATAAATAATTTACAATTTGGAATCATAGGTTTTAAATATTAGTTACAAGACTTGATTAATAATAAATAGGAGGAATCATATTTGCTTCTCTTGATTAGTCCCATAAACACACAAGAAGCACGAGAAGCCATAAACGGCGGTGCAGACATAATTGATGTTAAAAATCCTAAAGAGGGTTCATTAGGTGCTAATTTCCCCTGGGTCATTAAGAACATCCGTGAAATAACTCCCAAGGATATGCAAGTTAGTGCAACTCTTGGAGATGTTCCATACAAACCAGGCACAGTTGCCCTGGCGGCTGCAGGTGCAGTTGTCTCAGGTGCAGATTACATCAAAGTAGGATTATACGGAACCAGAAACTACGCTGAAGCTCTTGAAGTAATGGAAAACGTGGTCAAAGCTGTCCACGAATTCAATGATGATGCGGTTGTGGTGGCCTCAGGATACGCCGACGCCCATCGCGTAGGTGCTGTGGATCCTATGGACATACCCCGAGTAGCAGCTGATAGTGGAGCCGACTTGGCCATGGTGGACACTGCAGTTAAAGATGGTAAAACCCTTTTTGACTTTATGAATGAAGAAACCATATCCCAGTTCACAGGCGAAATACATGACTACGGTCTTAAATCCGCACTCGCAGGTTCTGTCAAAGAAGAACAGCTCCCACTCCTTGCAGAGCTTGGTTGTGATGTTGCTGGAATTCGTGGCGCTGCATGTGTTGGTGGAGACCGGAATTCAGGACACATCCATCATGAGGCTGTGACCCGATTAAAAAAGATTGTTGAAAGCTTTTAAGGTTGAAGCTTTTAATTTTAAATCCTAAATTTAACTCAAAATACCATACTTTATAAGAGGATGGGAAAGAGGTGATCATAAGTTGATCCCAAAAAATGGTGATGAGTAAGTCACTGTTGGTTGATTATAAATTTCACTTTTTAATTTTAATCCACCATAGGTGGAATGGAGGAGAGATGTTATGTTTTCAGATAAATTAAAGAAAGCCCCGGACGGATACACATTTGATGACTTTTTACTGGTTCCCAACATATCCAATGTTGAACCCAAGGATGTAGGAACTAAAAGCAGGGTATCGCGAAATTATAGTCTCAACATCCCTGTTGTAGGTTCAGCTATGGATACGGTAACCGAAGCCAATATGGCCATTGCACTGGCCCAGGAAGGCGGTTTAGGTGTTATTCACCGTAACATGAACATTAAAGAACAGGTTGCAGAGGTTGAAAAAGTCAAACGTTCCGAGGAATTAACCATAAGAGATGTTATAACCACTTCTCCAGATAGTTCCATCCATGAAGCCAGTATAATTATGGATATGGAAGATGTCAGTGGTCTTCCAGTGGTGGATAATGGACAGGTAATCGGTATTATCAGTAGGCGTGATATTAAACCAATTATAAACTCAGATGCTCAGAAAAAGGTCCGTGAGTTTATGACTGAGGAAGTGGTGACCATCACAGAATCTGCCACTCCAGAGGAAGCCCTGGATATTGCCTATGATAATAAGGTAGAAAGATTACCTGTAGTTCACAATAACCGCATAGTGGGTATTGTCACCATCCGCGATATATTAGAACGTAAAAAACATCCCATCGCTGTCAGAGACTCTGATGGACGTTTCCTGGTTGCTGCGGCCACTGGACCTTTTGACCTGGAACGGGCCATGGCACTGGACGAAGCTGGAGCCGATATCATTGCCATGGATGTGGCCCACGCCCACAAACCGGATATTATAAAGTCTGCCAAGAAAATAAAAGACAACATACAGGCTGACCTGCTGGTGGGTAACATTGCAACCGGTGAAGCAGCCGAAGCAATCATTTCTGGTGCTGATATTGATGGTTTAAAGGTTGGTATAGGTCCTGGATCAATCTGTACCACCCGAATCATAGCTGGTGTGGGAGTCCCACAGTTAACTGCCATATCCTCTGTGGCTGATGTTGCCCATGAACAGGGTGTTCCAGTAATTGGTGATGGAGGATTAAGATACTCTGGAGATGTTGCCAAAGCCATAGCAGTGGGAGCAGATGCAGTTATGGTTGGAAGCCTCCTGGCAGGAACCACAGAATCTCCGGGTGACGTGGTTATAATGAACGGCCGCAAGTTCAAACAGTACCGTGGAATGGGATCACTGGGTGCCATGACTGGTGGTTCAGGAGCAGGAACAGACCGTTACTTCCAGGAAGTTAAAGGACCAATGAAACACGCAAAACTGGTACCAGAAGGTGTTGAAGGAGTTGTACCATTCAAAGGACCAGTGAATGAAGTAATATTCCAGCTTATGGGTGGTCTTAAAGCTTCCATGGGATACTCCGGTGCTCATAATATAAAAGAAATGTGGGAGAAAGCCAGATTTGTCAGGATCACCTCCAGTGGTATGACTGAAAGCCATCCCCATGATCTTTTAATAACCAATGAAAGTCCCAACTACCCCACAACCCGACTCATGTAAGAGTTGGGGAATAATATTTTTTTTAATCAGTTTTTGGAGTGTTTTAAAATTTTGGAGTGTTTAAAATTCTAGTGGGGATATTTTTTATTATTTCAAAAGTGTATGAGGGTTTGAAAAATTCATGAAGTCCTGTATAATTCTTTGTGGTGGCAGAAGCCGACGTATGGGGCAGGATAAAGGGTTAATGGTTTTAGATGGGACCCCCATGATAATCCATACTTTAGAGACTGTTGAAGAAATAGTTGATGAGATAATACTGGTTTTAAGAGACAAAAAACAGCTTGATTTATATGAAAAATGTGTTAATGACATTAAAACTCAAAATCCTAATCTTAACACCGAGATCCGCTTGGTAACCGATATTGAAATAGACCAGGGACCACTCTTTGGAATATATACTGGTTTATCCCAGATAAAATCTGAGGGAGCTCTGGTATTGCCCTGTGATTCTCCTTTTATCTCATCTTATTTTGTTAATAAAATTTTTAAATTAAGTAAGGAGAGTGGAGTCCAGGCTATGGTTCCAGTGTGGCCTGATGGATTAACAGAACCATTACATGCGTACTACCTTTCTGAATGCATTCCTGTGATCCAAAATCAATTAAAAAAAGGTTTTAGAAATGTTAAATCATTGCTAGAACAAATAAATGTGGTTTACATTGATGTCAGAAGTTTAGATCCGGAAAAAAAAAGTTTCATTAATTTAAATCGTCCGGAAGATATGTTTACCTCTCTTAAAAAATAAAAGATATTGCAACTTTGTTTAAAATGGTTTAATTTTTGTTTTAAATGGTTTAAATTCTAAATTAACAATAAATTCGATAAATATACTATAAATGCCCATTAGATGTTAACTATTTTAAGAAAAAAATCATTCTAATGATTCTAATTAATAATAATGGTTAGTTTGTTTTAGATAATCCTAGATAGGCAAAAAAAGGAGATTACACATTCCAATGGATTTAAAGAGATTATGATGATTTATGGAAATTACTGGCGAAATATTTTATAATTTATATTAAAATTTCCACCACGGGAACATCGTCAAGAGGCGTAATGTCCACACTTTCAGGGTTTCTTCCCATTTGAAGGAAGAAAGTGTTAACCCTTTCAATCATGTCGATATATTCTCTTTTATCAATGCGGCAGCCTTCAACAACCGCATATTCAGGCAGGTCTCCATTTAACCTTTTAAACTCTAATACCTTATCCACCATTTTTCTATACTGCTCGAGAGTCAAACTCTCCATTAAATCAACCACATTTAGTTTTTTAATTTTATTGGTAACACCACTTAAAAAGGTTGCGGAAATCCTGCCGGAATTAGAGTTACCTCCAATGGAAAATACAGTTGTAATTAAATAATAAAAATAATAATTATTGAAAATAAAATAATAAAAAAGGAATTTGGAGGATTTTAATCCCCTATTCTGATATTTCAACCTGGGACTGGGGATCAAATGGATTAGTTCTGATGGCCAGTGAAAACAGGTAGGGATAGTTGTTCATCAAATGTTCCATGTACTGCAACCATTCCAGGATTAGGAAACTGTATATCCTGACCACATCACCAGAAAGGTGATTATAGTCACTTTTAGGAAGTTTTGATATGTTGTCACGATTTTCCAGTTCTTCCATAAGGTGGAAAACAGCCCAGAGTAGTTCAGTGAATGTTTCATGCTCCAGTAAGTTGGGGTTTTCCAGTAAAGCCAGTAAGAACTTTCTCCGGTTAACCAGGAACTTTTTAGCATTGATCAGAAACTCAATGGATTCTGAATCACCATTTATGTTGAGTGTGTAATCGAACTGTTTGATAGTCTTTCTAGCATTTTTAAAGTCCTTTTCAGACCAGACATTACTTATTAAGAGATCATCCTTTATGTGTTCTGTGTCCGGGTCAAATTTGGTTATTGCTCCTAAAAGGTCTGTTCCTACTTCACTGAAGAAAACACCAATAACCATATTCATCTTTTCCATCATCTGTTTTTTTTCTCTGGAGCTGATTGCATTCTCAATTACCAGCACCACGAAGAGTATTTCAATGGGTAAAAAGGCAGTATCAATACCTATATAAAAGAACACTCCATGGAGGTCATGAAATATGAGATAGTTGGCTACGTAGAGTAAAGCAGAAAGGAATATCAGGAATATTCCCAGTTTTACTTTCCAACCAAAATATTTGGACATATTCATTAATTTCACCTATTTCACCGGTTTATATCAACATTAATAAAATTAAATATACAATTTTTTTAGAATTTTTAGATTCGAGTTAATTTAGATAATCTTTTGGATTCAATTTAGATTCTGGTTTTGGATTAAATTCAATTTCTAATTATCCCCTTCGGGTATAAATTTTAGTTCTTTACCGTAGTTCTTTACCGTAGTTCTTTACCGCCGAAATAATGGTAATGGGGTTTCTTCCCATCATCATGGTTCCTCTTTCTGTGATTTTACCTTTGGCAATGGTAACTTCAACCACATCAGGCGTCATTCCCATTTTTTTAAGGGTACTAACTGCTTCCACCCTTGTTTCCAGAAGAATTGAAGTTATAACTATCCTACCCTTTTTTTTAAGCTTTTCATATCCCTGTTTTATTATAAGGGGAAGATCACCACTGCTACCTCCCACAATGAGCACATCAAATGAGTGAAGAGCTTCAATTATAACCAGGGCATCACCCTCCATAAGCTGGACTTCACCAGAATAACCATGTTTTTCCAGGTTTTTCTGGGTTAAATCAATAGCTTCCGGATTTTTATCCAGTGCAATTACTTTCTTGGCTCTTTGGGCGGATTCCAGTGTTAAACCTCCACTACCACAACCAACGTCCACCACAGTGTCTTCTGAGGATATCTGGGCTTTGCACATTACCAGACACCTTATTTCTTCCTTGGTTGGTCCTGGAACTCCTTTAATCTGGATGAAATCCTCATCATGAATCATGGGATCTCTCCGTGCCATCGCTGGTAGAGATTATGATCAATATGGAGTACGTCCAGTATTTTACCCACCAGGAAATCCACCAGGTCATCCATGTTTTGGGGTTGATGGTAAAAGGCAGGCATTGCAGGTAGAATAATGGCACCTTCCCTGCTGATTCTGAGCATATTTTCCAGGTGGACTGAGCGTAAGGGTGTTTCCCGTGGTACCAGTAACAGTTTCCTTCTCTCCTTTAAAGCCACATCCGCAGCTCTAGTAACCGCATTACTTGCAAAACCCGTGGAAATCGCGGATATTGTTTTCATAGTGCAGGGGACAATGATCATAGACTCGAACCTGCAGGAACCACTGTTAATGGCACTGGTCAGGTCTCCAGGTTCATAGAATTTATGGCAGAGATCCCTTAACTGGTCTTCTTCCATTCCCATTTCATGTTTCAGTATAATTCTTGCAGGTTCTGTTACTACCAGGGCAGTGTTCTTCCCCATTTCTTTCAATACTTCCAGAAGTCTAACACCATAGGTAACACCGCTAGCTCCTGTAATGGCTACCACTATCATTTTATCACTGCTTTCCTTCCTTAAATTAATCTGTAATTTTTTAGATTTACTGTCATTTTAGATTGTTAGTTAATTTAATTAAATATTATCTGGATTTGGAATTAAATCAGGAATATCAAAGTAAATCAATGAAGTTAATCTGGATTTGGAATTTAATCGGGAATATCCAGGTAATCAATGTAATTAAGTTTAGTGGCTGATTCTGCATATTCTTCAGGAAGGTATATACACAGGTCAGCATGGTTGAAACGAACATCTTTCAATGCCATAACCAGATGAGAAACATCCCCCAGCATAACTATATCTCCATTTAGAGATACAGGAGTGGTCATCTCATGGAAAACAGGATATTCTGGAACATCCAACAGTATAAAATCTTTATCAACACCCATATCATCGGCAATCTCTTCTTCTACCTTCAGGATGGTAGATGTACTCATCTGGAAAATGCTTTTAGGATAACTAATATCATCCAATTTCAGAGAATATACTCGTTTATAAAGCTGCCTAGTATCCAGCCTTCCCATCATATCTCGAATGTAACCATCTTCTGACCGGGCAGATGAAATAATATCAGTATCATCGTAACGGTAAATTTCACGTTCATTAATAACCTTTTTTTCCAATAGTTTCCCCAGGCAACGTCTGAACATGGAGTTAACAATTCTGGTGGTGTGATGTTGATAAACACTAGGGTACATGAAATAGCGTGCTAGTAGCATGGATTCTGCAGCCTGAACACCTTTACTCCGGAGGAGGAGAAGCCCATCATCCAGTTTCATGTTGTGAATAAGGCGTTCCACATCAATGACCCCATAGGCAACCCCTGTGTAGTAAGAATCTCGTAATAGGTAATCCATACGGTCCATGTCGAGTTCTCCAGAGATCATCTGCCCCAGAGGGCCTTCACCGCTGATAACCTTTAAAACTTCCTTCACTCTAAACTTTTCAGATAAAATATCTCCTAACTGTGATTCTTTAATGAGTTTGGAGGTGAGTTCTTCGTGGGATGAATCCAGAACTCGTTCCGATACATGAGAAAACGGCCCATGACCCGCATCATGGAGGATAGCACAGCATCGCACCAGAGTATGGGTGTCCTCATCCAACTGGAGGTTCTGAGCCAGTCTTGAGGCCAGATACATGGTGCCTATGGAGTGTTCAAAACGGCTGTGATTGGCCCCAGGGTACACCAGGTAGGTGAATCCCAATTGTTTGATCCTTCTCAGACGCTGGATCTCTGGAGTATCAGCCAATCTGACCTCAAAGTCATCTAACTGAAGGTCGCCATGGACACTATCCCTGATAGATTTCATCTGTAACCCCCACAATCACATTCTATAATTTTCAATATAAATCCCCCACTTAATTACATTTTCAATAATTCTCCAGTTAATTCCTAAGTTTAAAAAAAATCCCAGTTAAATTTTAATCCAGGGATTATATTAATTTTAAAACTACAAAATTCCCAATTACTAGAAATCTCCTCGGAAATTGTGATCTAATAGAATTATTGAAAATTTCTATTTAACCCCCTGACATGATAATTTTACTACCTGCACTGCCTTCTTCCTCTTTTTTAAAGTCCAGTTCGTATTTAACTCTTTCAATTATTTCTTCCAGTGCAGCCCTGGTTTCATGTCGGTGACCTCCAGATACTGCCACCAAAAATAAGGGATCACCTGGTTTGAACTGGCCCAGGTAGTGGACCACTGCTATATCTTTAACCCCGTGTTTTTCCTGAACCTGACTTAAAATGTTTTTAAGTTCTTTTTCAGTTTTTTCAGTATCTGGGGTGGTTAAGGATAGTTTATCCGTGGTTTTAGCCTCATCTTTACCTCGAACAATTCCCTCAAAGGTAAAGATAGCACCACACTCATGGATAGAGCTGCTTTCCTTGATCTGTTTGGTTAAATCATTCAAGGTGATGATTTCTTCATAATCTGAAATAATTCTGGCGATTATCATACTTCACTTACCTCCTTCCTGGATAGTTGGTTAATTCTGGAAATACCATCAATTTCATTAATAACTTCCACTACTGATTCTGGGACTAATTCATCCCATCTTTCCCCTGAAAGCATTCTTCGCCTGACTTCTGTGCCGGAATAGCTTTTTCTATTGAATAATGGTGGTTCAGTAACCTCATAACCCTTCTCTTTGAAGAGTCTCTGTACCAGGGGATTGCCTGAATACACATGATTAAATGGTGGGGTTAACATTTCCATATGAGCCACCCAGAGGGAGTTACATTCAATATCCTGCACTGGAATTATGTAGTAACGTGAAGCATGCACGTTATTTTCAGCCAGGGCCTTGGTGATCATCATCACCCTTTCACCAGCAGTGAATGGGTCTTTAATGCTGTGGCTAACTTGTGCACTGCCAATTCCAATGATTACTTCTTCCACTTCATTCAGTATCCTTTCTATGACCTGAATATGTCCCCAGTGCACAGGTTGCATTCTCCCAACCAGAAGTCCTCTCATAATCAAACACCAATATAGTTATTGTAAATGGATTAATCACACAATTATTCTTACTATGGACTAAATTTATTCTTACTATGGATTAAATGATAGATAATAATATTGGAATCATTTACATAGATTTTGAATCTTGTCTACGTTCAAAAATGATATTAAATTTAATTGCATATAATTATGATTAATTTCATTTTAAATACTTATCTCTTCTTACCAGCATAAATAATTAACCAAACATGGTCAATGATAGCTAATTT
The DNA here is from genome assembly GCA_000309865.1 of Methanobacterium sp. Maddingley MBC34. Lineage (NCBI taxonomy): Archaea > Methanobacteriati > Methanobacteriota > Methanobacteria > Methanobacteriales > Methanobacteriaceae > Methanobacterium > Methanobacterium sp. Maddingley MBC34. Next base: position 20,679 of record AMGN01000016.1, read on the forward strand.
AGAGAGTTACTTATAGATCATTTAATAGAGAGTAATGGGAGAGATTAATCTAAATCAGATAAATAATTGATTATATTTTGATGGATAATAATAGGATAAATTTGGAATATCTTAGATGAAAGAAAATATTCCCAGAAATTTATCTTTAAAAGATTGATATAATATATAGTTTAAATGAATCATAAATACAAGATAAATCTATATATTCCCAATGATTAACAGAAATTATGTTTAATATTCAGATGAAAAAGAAATTTTTCGGGTAAAATTAATTCTATTCATATGTAATAAGAAGGGAAATGGTGATAAAGGATGATAAAGGTTGAAAATCTATCAAAAACTTACCACATGGAGGAAGGTCCTGAAATCAAGGCGCTGGATCATGTTAACCTGGAAGTGAAGCAGGGAGAAATTGTGGGTATCATTGGAACCAGTGGTTCTGGTAAAACCAGCCTACTCCGTATCCTTCGTGGCGTGGAACCATTTGATGAGGGAAAAATTACTTTAGATGACGTTACTGTAACCCCTGAATCCACTACTTACTATTCGCGTAAACTGCGTAAGGCAACTGCCATCCACCTGCAACGTTCCTTTGGGTTATGGTCTGAAACAGCCTTAAATAATGTTATAAGGAAACTTTACGGAACCAAATATGGTGATGAAGCATTAACCGACTTTGACTTTGCTTATAGTGAGTTTGAGGATGAGGCCAGGGAAATACTGCGAGTGGTGGGTCTGGATCATAAAGCCACTCATTTTGCCCCGGTCTTGAGCGGTGGTGAAAAACAGAGACTTATAATGGCTCGGCAGTTAGCTAAGAAACCTAAAGTTCTTTTATTAGACGAACCAGCCACCATGTCATGCCCTAAGACAAAACAGGAAATTTTAGATGCAATCCGTAACATCAACCAGGATCTGGGAGTGACAGTTGTCCTGGTATCCCACCTTCCGGAAGTTCATCATTACCTCTCCCAGAGAATGGTGCTCATGGAAAAAGGTCGTGTGGTGGATGAAGGATCACCAGATAAGATAATAAAGGAATTCCTCCAGAAAATGGAACCTGAATTACCCAAACGTGACCCTGAAAATATTGGTGATACTGTAATTAAAGCCAGGGATTTGGAGAAAAGGTTCTATCTTCTTAAGGCAGGTAACGTCCTGGAATTGAAGGATGTAAGCTTTGATGTTAATCAGGGGGAGATTGTTTCCCTCATTGGACAAAGTGGTGCTGGTAAAACCGTGCTGCTGCGCATGATAGGTGGTTTGGATCTACCAGATGCAGGTAGTGTTTCCTTTAAACTGGATGGAGAATGGGTGGATATGCACCAGCCCGGAATTAACAGGATGAATATCCGCCGCCAGATGGGATTCATGCACCAGGAATTCGCACTGGTACACCATGCCCGTATCCGGGATCAAATAGCAGGAAGACTTGGAATTAAAGGAATAATGGTAGTAGATGAAGCTAAGAAAAAAGCAGAGGAAATGGGTATAAGTGACCTGGCACTGGATGTTCTTTACCAGCTCACCGACCTCCCCGAAACCGAAGCAAAACAGCGCCTGGAACAGTTAGGATTATCTGGAAGTATTTTAGAAACTCTTTTCCCCAGTTTCCCCAATAATGATGTTATAGAATACGCTGAACCCATATTCAAAGCACTGGACCTACCACTGGACATTCTTAACCGTCGCTCCTATGAATTATCCGGTGGTCAGAAAGTTCGAGCTACCCTGGCCCTGGTACTGACAACCCAACCCAAGGTTCTCATCTTAGATGAACCATTTGGAGATTTAGATCCGATAACCCTGCGTATGGTTTCCAATTCCCTTAAACGTATAAATGAGGAATTTGACACCACCATCATCATGGTCAGCCATTATATTGACTTCATTGATGAACTGGCCACCAGAGCCATTCGTATGGAAGATGGTAAAGTAATTGGAGATGGAAACCCTGACCAGGAGTGTGAGGAGTTCATAAATAGCTGTGGAGCAGATTATCTTAAGGATATCAACGAGTGGAGAGAAAAATTACTGGAAGATTAACCCCACAGGGGGATTGACCGTAAGCGGTTGATCCCTATTTGGAGGTTGATCCCTATTTGGAGCTCCCTATCTGAATTAGTCAAAAACTGTATTTTAAAAACTTAACTGAATAATTTTTAATTTATACCAACTATATAACAGATATTGGATTAAGGAGATGTTTTTTAATGGAATTTAAAAGTTTAGATGTAGAAAGTTTTTACCGGGTATTGGCACCCAGACCTACAATAATCGTGACTACTGTAAATTCTGAGGGCAGGGTGAATGCTGCTCCCTTTTCTTTTACCATGCCAGTATCAGTGAATCCTCCATTAATTGCAGTAGCGTCTGTTCCCCGTCACCATACCTACCAGAACCTGGAAGAAACTCAGGAATTTGTGGTTAACATTCCCATTGCAGATATACTCAACCAGCTCTGGGTTACCGGTGAAAAATTCCCAGAGGGAGTTAATGAGATTGAAAAAGCAGAATTAACCGAGATGGATTCTCTTGAAGTTTCACCACCCTGGATCAAAGAATGTCTGGCCCATATGGAGTGCAAGGTTGAATTCACCCGGGAATGTGGTGATCACCAGTTAGTGGTGGGTCGTGTTTTGAAAGTTGGTGTGCGGGAAAATGCCTTAAGGGAAGGACTTCTGGACGTGGAATTATTGAAACCCTTACTCCATCTAGGTGGTAAAGACTTTGTGGTGGGAGACCATCGCCGGAAAGTGGATTAATTATTACAAATTACGAAGAATTAATGAAATGGAATGAGTAATAATTGAAAAATGGTTGGAATTGATTAAAAATAAAATTGATTAAAAATAAAAATATAATATGAATAAATCAAATTTTAAAAATTAGGGAACACTTGAAAAATAATTGGGAAGTCAATAATATGTTCAACACCATAATGGTTCCTACCGATGGATCAGAGTATTCTAAAAAGGCTGAAGACACTGCATTATCCCTGGCTAAAAAGCTGGGTTCCACTGTTATTGCAGTTCACATAATTGATGATAAACTCATATATCCTTATGAGGTGCTGGAGGAAGAGGGTACTGCCATCCTCCACGAAGTGCAAAAAAAGGGCAAAGAAATGGATGTGGAAGTCAATGAGATACTGATTGTTGGAAGTCCCACCCATGATATGGCCAAGATAACCGAAAAAGCAGGTGCAGATCTGGTGGTACTAAGCACACATGGTAAAACTGGTCTGGAAAGACTTATAATGGGTAGTGTGGCTGAAAATGCCATTAAAAAAATCGCAGTGCCAGTGATGCTGGTTAAATAAATAACTTGTAGCAAATTAATGGTAATATTTTTTATTAAAATTATATTTTTATGATTTATTCTTTAAATTATATTGATGTTTAATCTTAAATGGTACGACCATGAGACTGTGGAGCCTCCATCCAAAATATCTGGATAGTAAAGGTTTAGTGGCACTTTGGAGAGAGGGTTTACTCGCCAGGGCAGTTTTAAAGGGGAAAACCAAAGGTTACACCAATCATCCCCAATTGATTCGTTTCAGGAAACAAGAAAGTCCTATTCTTTTTCTTGACACTTACTTGAATAATGTTTACCTGGAATCTAAAGAAAGGGGATATAATTTTAACCAGGAAAAGATAGGAGTTGAGATAACTTCTAAACATATCCCAGTTACCAGGGGACAGCTGCTATATGAACTGGAGCATCTTTTGAGAAAACTCAAAGAAAGGGACCAAGAAAGATACAAAGAACTAAAGAAAATCATGGATAAAAATGATTCACCCCTTCCTAATCCCCTTTTTAACGTAATTCCAGGAGATATTGAACCCTGGGAGAAATTAAAGAATAAATAACAATACCCATATGATTATTAACCAGTGACGTGAATAATAATTTAATGATAATTTCAGGTTAAACTGTGGAAATTATCCATTAAAAATTAAATATATAAACAAAAAATCTTTAAAAAGATTGATATTAATTTGATATTGATAATTTAGGTGGTTGAATATGAGCAGATACAAATGCAAAGTTTGTGGCTATATCTATGACACCGAATCAGGGGAACCACGTAATGGAACTGCCCCTGGAACAGAATTTGATGCCCTGCCTGATGACTGGTTTTGTCCTCACTGTGGAGCAAATAAACATCGTTTCATTGCAATTTAATGGGGGAATAATACAATGAAAAGATACAAGTGTAAGGTCTGTAATTATATTTACGATCCTGAAGATGGAGAACCAAGAACTAACACACCTCCAGGAACTGCTTTTGAGGATTTACCAGAAGATTGGCGCTGTCCCAAATGTGGTGCAGGGAAATTCCGTTTTATTCCTATCTAAAATATTCTTTTTGATCCATTCACAATGAATCACTAGCATGATAAAATATCCATACCCTAAATAAATGAAAATATGAATTTCATGAATTAATCATGAACATAATTTAAAAAAGAGGTGGAATATTATGCAAAAATATCTATGCAAACCATGTGGATATATCTACGACCCGGAAGTAGGAGATGACATGGCTGGAATCGAACCGGGAACCGCCTTTGAGGATTTACCCGATGATTGGGTCTGTCCCATGTGCGGTGCAGATAAAGACCTGTTTGAACCAGTAGATTAAAGAATTAATATAAAATAAATAATTTTTTTTAATGTTAAATTTTTTATTAAGATGAGGGATGTGAAAAGATATGTTAGATGAGAAGATGGAAGAGGCCCTAAACTATCAGTTAAACCGTGAACTCTATTCTGGTTATCTATATCTGGCCATGGGGGCTTACTTTGAAGATCAGGATCTGCCTGGCTTTGGTAACTGGATGCGTGTCCAGGCCCAGGAGGAATTAAGCCATGCCATGAAGTTCTATGACTACCTGGTGCAGAGGGGTAGCCGGGTGCTTCTGGCTGAGATTGAAGAACCTCAAAGCCAGTGGGATTCATCTGAAGCTGCCTTTGAACATGTGTATGAACACGAGCAGATGGTCACCGGCCTCATAAACGGATTGGTGGATCTGGCCCTGAAACTCTCTGATCACGCCACCAACAACTTCCTCCAGTGGTTCGTGGCTGAACAGGTTGAAGAGGAAGAATCTGCAAGTGGAGTTCTCCAGAAAGTAAAATTAGCTGGGGAATCTGGCAGCGGAATCTACATGCTAGACCAGGAACTAGCACAAAGGATATATAATCCCCCTACAACATCTGAGTAATAATTACTCAACCTTTTTTTAAATCACTTTAAAACCAACTTTAATTTTTAAATATAAATATTGGATAAGATGGATTCATTTTCTAGTGTAATTTAGAATATAATTTATCTCCCTTCTTATCCCAGTTTTTTCTATTTATTCTTATTTTTAATTAAATCACAATTAGTGTTCCTGCGGACTAAATAATAAAAAATAAATAAAAACAGGGAGAAAAATAACACTGTATAGTTAATACCTAAGGGGGTAAACAATGGGAGAAAAAGTTTACGAACTAAGAAAAATTAAGAAAAAAGGTAAAGGAATGCCACTTATTGGGGATAAGTTCCCTAAAATGGAAGTTCAAACCACACAGGGAATGATGAAACTACCTAAAGCATTCAAGGGGAAATGGTTTGTTTTATTCAGCCACCCCGCAGATTTCACTCCAGTGTGTACCACTGAATTTGTGGCCTTCCAGCTACGCTATGATCTCTTCCAGGATCTGGACTGTGAACTCATTGGACTGTCAGTAGATCAGGTTTTCTCACACCTTAAATGGATCCAGTGGATATCCGAAAACTTCGACATAGACATAGAATTCCCGGTAATCGCAGACACAGGTAAAGTGGCTGATAAACTGGGTTTAATACATCCAAATAAGGGAACCAACACTGTAAGAGCCGTATTCATCATTGACCCTGAAGGAATCATCCGGGCCATCCTCTACTACCCACAGGAGCTGGGTCGAAACATTGATGAAATATTAAGGATGGTGGAAGGATTCCAGACCGCTGAAGAGAAAGGTGTGGCCATACCAGCCAACTGGCCCTGCAATGAGATCATTGGTAAAGGCCTTATAATTCCACCTGCATCAGATATAGAAACTGCACTGGAAAGACCCGGAGAATACAAATGCTTTGACTGGTGGCTGTGCTACCGGAACTACTATAAATGGTAAATAAATTATCCGTTATATAAATAAAGGAATATTTATGACATAAAGTAGCAATAAAGTAATGATTGTGGTTAAAGGAATGGTTGTGACATAAGGAATAGATAAATAAAAGTAAAGGTGATGAAAAAATGTCTAAAAAAGTATATGAACTTCCTCCGCTACCCTATGGGTACGGGGACCTGGCTCCATACATATCCGAAGAACAACTCCAAATACACCATGATAAACACCACCAGGCCTATGTAGATGGTGCAAATGCAATATTAGCTAAATTTGATAGCAGACCAGGCATGGAATTTGATGTTAAGGCTGTGGCCAAGGAACTCTCCTTCCATGTGGGTGGATTCGTACTGCATAAAATGTTCTGGGAAAACATGGCCCCTGCACCAAAAGGTGGAGGTGAACCAACTGGAACCCTTGCCAAGTACATTGAAAAGGACTTCGGATCCTTTGAAAGGTTTAAACAGGAATTTTCACAGGCCGCCATAAGCACCGAAGGATCAGGATGGGCAGCCCTCACCATCTGCAGAAGAACGGACCGTCTGTTCATTACTCAGATTGAAAAGCACAATGTCAATGTCATTCCCCATTTCCGGGTTTTAATGGTCCTAGATGTATGGGAGCACGCCTACTACCTGGATTACAAGAATGTACGACCAGACTACGTGGCTGCATTCTGGAACATAGTGAACTGGGAAGAAATAAACCGCCGCCTGGAAATAGAACTCCTGTCAAACAGTTTAAATCTGGTGGATAACCGCCGGGTATTGGACATGAAAATCGAAGAATTCCGGGAAAACTTCGATGACTGGCTGGAATCATTTGATAAGAAATAATTTTTTCCTATTTTTTCTTTTTTAGTTAACTTAACAATTTATTTACATTAATAATGTTATTGAGGTTACAGGTTACTAATTTACTGCGGGTTTAGTAATTAGAATATAATTTGCATTCAGGGTAAAGATCTAACAGTAGGTGCTTCCTAAATTTCATAACTGGAGGACTAACAGAGAGTGAAAGCAATTACAAGCACTATAAACCGAAAACAAAAAAAATGTTTTTTTTGATTTTATGGACACTATTTAAAAAAAGGAATAATAGTGGTTTTGGTAACTTTTTTAACCACCAAGTTGATTGACAACAGTTTCTAATTTAGCCTGGGAAGTGGTACTCATGTTTTTGAGTTCTCTACCAAGTTGTGCAAGTGTTCGTAAGTCATTAGCAACCGCTTTACTATCCCCATTTTCAAGGTCATTTGGAAGGGCTACCATAATTTGGTTCATTTTATCCATCGCATTAATCAGTTCCTGACTATAAACACTCCTGATGTTGTTAGCAACGTCGCCTTTCAGCAGTAAATCATATCGGGATGCAATTTCCTGATTATTGGTTACATTCTTTTTTAATTCTGCTATAGTGGAATTCATGGTGGTGATGAATGGATCATTTCGCATTTGATCTGCCATTGTCTTTCTTTGATCAGCAGGTATGATCGTTAGATCAATACTTTCTATTTGGGTGGCTTCTGATTCTAATGTTGAAATATCCGAATCAGTGATTGATGAATTTCCTATACCACTCAATTCTTCTTTGAAAACTTTTTTATCTTCGGGTATCAACACCATACTAGCATAGGCATAGAAACTGGCGTATGCACCTACGATTACTACAACCAAAATTATTAGTGCTATTTTTTTTTATCCATAATTTATCACCATTACAATAATCAATATTGATATTAACAATGAGCTTTGTTAACATTGATTTGATTAATATATTTTACTATTTACTAACAAAAAAAGATCGAGAATAACAGCTAAAAATAACACACAAACAATAATCAGTTAACCATATGTTAATTTATCAAAAAGAATGCCATGAATGATGATATAGGGTTCTGTTCTAATTTTCATTCACCACAACACACCTTAACATTAGCTGTGATCTATCTAATAAGTTATTCATAGTTTCCTACATGATACTAGCTACCCCACAGGGGAAAGTGTTACGATACCTTACAATACTAGAAGTTCGAGGTTACAGGGTTACTAACTAGGGGTAAGTCATGGGATAACTGGAGTACTGCAGTAGTAAACTTGGAGTGAATTAAGAATGAATTAAAAGTGAACAGATAATGAACTAAAACCGTGGGTAAGTGCAGGGTAAATGATGGTAAAATGCTAGGTATTTGCTAGGTCCTAACTCTTGGGCAATCTAATCCTTTTGGAGTTTTATCTGGAAAAATAAATTATATATCTATTTTCAAAACTTCAATCAATCCGGATGCACTCCTTTTTTAATAACAAGAATCATAGTATAATAATATAAGGATTCGATAAAGTACTTTTGTTTAAATGGGGTGAAATTATGCGTAGTGAAGAGGATAAGGATGTATTTGGGAATGTAAAGCCAAAAGGAAAAGGAAAAGAAATTAGGAAGGATATATTAGGAAATAAAATCAATGACGAATCTAAAGAGGTTAAGAGGGATGCGTACGGGGAAGCGATAACTCCAAAATCAGAGAATGAAGTTAAAAAACCCATGAAAGAACCTAAAAGAGATGTTCGGGGGAACATAATCCATTAGAGCAATTAGAGACCGAAGAGGGCTAAATGATATTTACCAAACCGTTTACACTTGGGGGAGGTCGTATAAACGGTTACATTACAAACTATTACAAAAAACTACATTTTAAATTAAGATGTCATTTTATGGACTTAAAATCCAACTGTTATTATGTCTTTTTATCATGCTTTAATTGAAATGGTTTAACAAATTTAAAATTTATTTGAGTTTAACCATTACAACCCTTAGCATTACATTAAAAGGAACTTTTTAGGAACTTTATGCACCATTTCGTTACATAACTTGACAATTTCATTACATTCATGATGTTACTAGTAATTTAATACTAGGTTACTGGTTTGGTGCTGGTTTGGTGCTGTTTAGTAAAATGGTAAAACTTCAGTAGCATGTCAGCGGTAGAATAATTTACATGAACCCTATGAACTGTAATGATTATTATCCTCAAGTAACATTTATATGTCCTAATCTCATATCATCCTATGTGACTAAAATTGTTTAGTCTAAACACGGGATGTAGTGGGGGATCATATAAAATATTTTTCTTCTTTGAAGGTAGGTAATTTTTATTTTTCAAAGTTAATATGCCATAGGATTCCAGAAAGGACCTTCCATGTCCATGGAATATATTTTCCAGTATGTTCTAGATGCACCGGACTCTATTCAGGAGCTATCTCTTTTTTTATAAGTTCATTATTTCTGTTTATAGACTATTCCCTAACAATGGTCTCACTTGCTTTTATTATCACTATCCCCCTAATCATAGATGGATTAACTCAATATTTGGAGTATAGAGAGAGTAACAATGTATTAAGTTTTATCACCGGTTTAGGTGCACCTTGAAATTTATTAAAATACATTAGAATAACAGAGACATTATTTTCAAGGTTGTACCCATCAACAATAAATAAATATAATTTCTTTTATAATGGTTAATGTAAAATAGATGAATAAGTGGTTAAAATCATATAATTCAAAATCATTTATGATAAAATTTATTCTAATAACTAAATTAGTTATTTAAAAGTTTATTATTGTCATGTTTGAGGTGTGGAATATGATCTGGAATGAAAATGCTGAATGCATGTCAGCCGAGGAAAAGGAACAATTACAACTTAGAAGATTACAGAATATTGTTAAAAGGGCCTATGAAAACGTACCCTACTATCGTCAGAGGCTGGATGAGGCAGGAGTTAGCCCTGAAGATATTCAAACTCTTAAAGATATAGAGAAACTACCATTCACCACAAAAAGTGACTTAAGGGATGCCTATCCCTTTGGAATGTTCGCAGTCAGTAACGATGATATTGTGGAAGTTCACACCACCTCCGGTACCACTGGCAAGCCTACTGTATCAGGATACACCAGAAAAGACATAGACCTATGGGGTGAAGTCATTGCCAGGGCCCTTTCCATGGCTGGAGCCACTAAAAAAGACATAGTGCAAAACTGTTATGGTTACGGTCTTTTTACAGGAGGACTAGGAGTACACCACGGTGGTCAGAAGGTTGGTTGCACTGTAATACCCATCAGTGCCGGGAACACCCAGCGCCAGATCGAAATTATCCAGGACTTTGAAAGCACCATCATCACCTGCACCCCCAGCTACGCCATGTACATAGCCGAAGTACTGGAAAGGGAAGGAGTACCCAAAGAAGATATAAAACTTAAAGCAGGGGTTTTCGGGGCGGAAATGTGGACAGAAGAGATGAGAAATGAAATTGAAAGAAGACTCAACCTCGATGCCCTGAATATCTATGGACTCACCGAGATCATTGGTCCTGGTGTGGCCAACGAGTGCATGGAAAAAAATGGACTACACATCTTCGATGATCATTTCTACCCTGAAATCGTGGACCCCCAGACATTAGAAACACTGCCTGAAGGAGAAAAGGGAGAACTGGTACTGACCACCCTTACCAGGGAGGGTATGCCTGTGCTGCGTTTCCGTACCCGGGATTTAACTGCCCTGCGTAAAGGTGATTGTGGCTGTGGAAGGACCCACATTAAAATGGACCGCATAACCGGAAGATCCGATGACATGCTTAAAGTAAGGGGAGTTATTGTATTCCCATCCCAGATCGAACGGGCACTGCTCAAGATACCTGGAATGGAACCAAACTACCAGATCATTGCCCGCAGACCAAAACATCTGGATGAACTGGAAGTACAGGTTGAAACATCACCAGCCCTATTTTCAGATGAAGTTAAACATGTGGAAGAAGTTAAAAGATCCATAGAAAAACAGATACATGACGAGATCGGCCTCAGGGTAAATGTTTCACTGGTGGAACCACGTAGTCTGCCCAGAAGTGAGGGTAAAGCAGTTAGAGTCATTGATAAACGGAAATTAAGTTAAAATAATTTAAAAAAGGGAATTAAGTTAGAATGATTAAAAAACGGGAATTAAATAGTAGTATGATGACTTAAGTTTGGAATTCTAGACTAAATTTAATGGGATGAATGGATATGTCAGGCGATGAAAAAATGAAATTAAAACAAATATCTGTGTTTCTTGAAAATAGGAAAGGAAGACTGGGTAAGGCAATGAATGTTCTCTCCAGTGCAGGTGTTAATATCAGGGCTCTTTCCATAGCTGATACCTCTGAATTTGGTATACTGCGTATGATTGTTCATGATCCAGATCTGGCGCATGAGGTCTTGGAAAAGAACAATTTCGTGGTAAAAGTCAACGAAGTTATTGCTGTTGAAGTAATTGACGAACCCGGAGGACTAGACGAACTTCTCAGTATTTTAAACAAAGCAGATATCAATGTGGAGTACCTTTACGCATTTGTAGAGAAAAAAAGTGACAAAGCCATTGTGGTATTGCGCACTGAAGATTTAGATACCGGTATAAATGCACTGGAAAAAGGTGGAATTAGTATAGTAGCAGCAGATGAGATTAACCTTCTTTAAATAAGGTTTTCTTTTCCACTCCTTTATTTAAACCTTCTTTTTTATAGTAAAATTCATTCTTATAATATATGCCCTGAATTTTCATTTTTTTATTATCTTTATTTTATTATTAAACTTATTTTTTTTAAATTCACATGGTTTTCATAGGTTTTTTTTAAATACATGGTTTTTTTTAATGGATATTGTTTTTTTAATAAATATTGTTCCATATTTTATCTTTTTTTCATAATACATGACCCATGGAGTCGGGTTAGTTAGAAAAAATTAATAAGTTGCCAGAATAATTTATTTACTTAAATGAATAGAGAAAATTATACAAATGGACATAAAATCACATGAAAAGCAATCTTTGTGAATATAATTTGAAAGGAGAATATTTATAATTGCGTGAGAGCTAAGGAGGGGTTCATACGAAATGTCCTTATTGCAGTACAGATAACCCGGAAAATGCTAAATTCTGTGAAGAATGTGGAAAGAAATTAGTTCCAGATGTTGAAAGTGGGGGGAATGAAAATTCTGGAATTGTAAGTCAGGTTAACAAAGATTCTGGAGTTCAAACTCAAAAAGGGAAAATCTCGCCAAAAAAATCAAATTTAGGCAAAAAGGGAATTATTATCATTGCTGTGGTGATACTGGGACTTTTAGCAGTAGCTGCTTATGTGTTATATCATCCTGCAGCCACTTCCCCACAAAATGCAACAGTTTTCATTGTATCTGCGGTTTCTGGTGCAGCTCAGGTGACTGATCCCACGGATAATAAAACATATGATGTAACTGTTGATTACTATGGAATTTCTGCTGGTTCTGGTTTTATAATTACCAGTGATGGTTACATTGCCTCTGCTGCCCATGTGGTGGGTGATCCATGGGAACTATCCCATAACGGTGTTATCAAGAAAATGACCAATGATGATCTGAAATATTACGTGGACAAGGCAGCCATCTACATTTTCCTGCAAAAGGCACACCCGGAAATGATCAATAGTTTGAATGAATCACAGTTAGACACCCTCACCAATCAGTTTATGGCAGCAGGTGCGGTTAAAGCCACCAATTACACACACACCATCTATATCAGAGGGCCTGCATTCCCTGAAAGTGCCAGTAAACCAGCCGAAGCACAACTGGTGGACATGGGTAACTCGGACACTGAAATGGATGTGGCACTCCTAAAGGTCAATAAGGCCAGCCAACTGCCTTATCTCCCCATAAGTAATCAACAAATCACCGTGGGGGAGAATGTACGTATTTATGGATATCCCACAGAACAATTCGCATTTTACGGCGATATGGACACGGAAGGAGGTAGTAAAGAACTCTGGAATAGTATCTACACTGCCAGTCTTACCAGTGGGATTGTAAGTGCTGAGAGACCCTCATCTAAAGGCACCACCTACTATCAAACTGATGCTGCAGTGGATAGTGGAAGCAGTGGTGGTCCAGTGTGCAACTCTAATAATCAGGTTATAGGAATTCTGGTGCAGGGATTTGAAAAACAGGGATTTAACTTTTTCCTACCATCTAAATACATAACCGAATTATGTAAGGAGAATGGGGTTAATGTAGGAGGAGGATCATTCCTCCCCTTTTAATCCAATTTTAAAAAATTCTTTTTTTTAAAATAAAAAATCAATTCATTTAATAGTCCCGGTACCTAAATCAGTTCCAGGTACTTGTTTTTTATCCGGTCAAATTCTTCCTGAGTTATAGCGCCAATATCCAGAAGTTCTTTGGCCTTTTTAATCTTTAACACAGGATCTTCACCAGGTTCTGTTGATTCTTTTGTTTCTTGTATTTCCTCTGTTTTTACTGATGCCGGTTGAACTTCGGGAATTGCTTCTACAGGGGCAGTTTCTTTGGATTCGACATCAGCAACCTCTGCATGAGGTATTTCTTTTGCGGGTTTATCTTCAGATTTAGGTTTATCTTCGGATTTAAACTGTTCAGGAACCTTAATTTCAGGGATAAAAGATTCCTGAGGAGGTTCTGTCTCAGTGGTTTCAGTTGTTGGAGTTTCTTTTTCTTCTACTACATCAACTAATGGTTCCAGAGGTTTTTGCCCTGCACCATTTTCCTCAAATTTATGGCCACAGATGATACAGAACTTAGCATCCAATTTATTTTTCTGATTACAGGAAGGACATAGTTTATAATCGTCTGCAGGGGTAGTTTCAGGGGTTGATATTGGAGTAACTACTGGGGTTTCTTCACTGGGAGTTGTTTGACTGTTTTCACTGGTGGTTGTTGGAGTTACTTCACCGGACAGCGGTGCTCCACATCCCACACAGAATTTGGCACTTTCAGGGTTGGGTGTCTGACATTCAGGACATGTTTTTGATGGTGAAGAAGGAGGTGTCTTTTTTACTTCAGACAATGTTTCGCCCCTTCTTTTTGCTTCTAATCTTCTTCTTATCTCATCACTGGAAACCATAAACACACCTCTATTATTTTTAATCTTTTTATTATTAATTAAACTTTCAAATATATTAATAAACTTTCAAATATCACAATACTTTTGAAAGATTGTCCACTAATTAGTGAAAAAAGATTGTCCACTAAATTAGTGAGATATTCAACCATATAATACATGGTCATGATTAGTAATGGATTTTACGGTTGGTTTAATTGCCACATTTGATTCAAAGTACCATATTCACCATTTTCTATGGCTTTTTTGGTGAAATTTGATGCATTTTTAATGGATTGAATCAGGTTGTATCCTTTTGTTAGGTAAGCAGTCACGGCTGCAGAGTAAGTGCATCCTGATCCATGGGTGTTAGTACTTTTAAGGATTTCACCCTCAATGAAACTTAAAGAATTCTCAGTTAAAGAGTTTTCATAAAAAATATCTCTACCATTCAGATGTCCTCCGGTAACCACAGTGGGGCAGAGTTTCCCCAGTTCACGGGCCGCATCAGAAGCATCTTCTTCATTTTTTATTTTCAGTCCAGTTAATGCCTCTGCTTCATGTGTATTGGGAGTGGTTAGTTCGGCCAGGGGTAGAAGATGTTTTTTCAGGGATTCAACCAGATCCTCCTGGGATAAAGTTCCTCCGGAACCTGCCACCAGCACTGGATCCACCACCAGTTTTAACTGGTATTCAGTTACTTTGCTGGCCACCATTTCCACCATTTCTGCTGAATATAACATACCTGTTTTGGCATAGTGTATATCCGCATCAGCCATTATCAGGTCTATCTGTCTAGATACAAAATCAGGGTTAACAGGCTCTACACCGACCACTTGTTTCACATTCTGGGCAGTGAGTGCGGTGATAACTGCAGTTGGGTAAACGCCCAGTGCCTGGAAGGTTTTCGCATCAGCCATGATCCCAGCACCTCCAGATGGGTCGAAACCAGCAATGGAAAGGGCCATCATTTTTTCTCCACCATTAAACGCTCAGTTCCATGGTTTGATTTTACCCTTAGGCCTATGCTTTTGAGGAATTTGCGTGTTTCAGTTCCAAAACCATGGATCATGATCTCGCCCAGGTCTTCGGCGGTGTTAACATCCAGGGAAAGGTAAAAAGAGTCATAGATATACCAGGGCATCCCAGCATTTTCTGCTTCTTTAAGGTGTTCGAAAAAGCTCCAATCTCCGAATTTCATCTGAATATCCTGGGTAGGGCATAGCAGTGCATTGGTTCCACCGCCCTTGGCCGGGGCAATGACCAGTGGCCATTTATCTGAAAGTTCAACCATTTCCTGAACCTGGTCCGGATGGATTAGAGGGACGTCTGAGGGTACAATGAGCACCTGACTGGCGTAGTCAGAACACCACTCCACTGCCTGGGTCAGTGCTCCGTTAAGATCAGTTTTACCCTTCTCTGATAGGCAGGTAACATTTAAATCCTTAACAAAATTAAGAACATCTGAATCTGAACTTATAACCACTACCTGATCTACATTACCTCTTATTGCCCCTATAACATCCATTAACATAGATTTAAGAATGTTTTCTCTCTCTAAGGGCGAGAGGGTGGGGGATAATCTCGTTTTTGCCTCAGAGAACCTGGAAACAGGAATTATTGCAAATGTCTTGGTCATGTCAATCAATTTGTTAGCTTAATTCGTTTAATGGAAACCATTTTAGATGAATTTCTTTTTATGTAGGAAATTTATTGAAAGGAAATTCCTCATCATATTCCAAGATTGTTCTTGAACCACTGCCTGAAGTCACTGATCACGGTGTTGACACTATTATCAGACTCTGCAGTGAATGAAATATTTTCAATTCCCTCAGAAGTTAGGTTGAATCTGCTCATTACATTAGCTTTAGCAGTGTCCAGTTTTTCCTGTAACTGGTAGTATTTTGTTTTCTGATTCTGTACCACTGCCATTGCTTCGCCAGTATAGACATCAACATTCCCTTTGCTTACAATGATCCAGATCTGCATCTGGGACTGGGTGGCGTTTTGAAGATCGGATGGGTTTGAACTGTCAATGATCTGTTTGATCTGGCTTGATGCAGTGCCTGATGGGTTGAGTGTGGCTCCAGGGACTGCTTTTTGATCTGGTTCTATACAGTACGCCCTTACAGTGTCATTGTTATTGGGGTTGATCTTTTTGCCATCGATAACAACCAAGTCCTGTGATTCTTTACTTTTTAGGATGGTTCCTTTATCCACCACCAATGGTTTAGTACCATTATTTTTTATGGTGACGTTGTGGGGTATGGTTCCAGCAGCTGTATTTTGAACAATTTCAACCTGTTTATTATCATAGGCCTGTTCCAGTGTTATTCCACCACCAGAAAGGAAACTCATGGCTCCACATCCTGCTGCAAAGACCACCACTACCAGTATCAGTAAGATCAACCGAATGTTCATATACTCTCCTTATAACACCACAAGGATGCTAAATATATTGTACTAAGATTCTATCCTTGTACTTAAATTTTTATCCAAGTTCTTTGGTTATATTGACAATTATATATTGTATGCGGATTATTTATTCCTAATATATTTTATCCGGAATTATTTTTCCAATATATTTTATCCGAATTTATTTATTCCAATGTATTTATCCGGAATTATTCCAGGAAGTTATTCAAGGTTTTTTTATTGATCAGTATGTTTTAGCAAGAAGGGCCAAGTTTCTGGCATCTTTTCCACATTTTATGCATTTACCTTCAGTTGCTTCATCTTTGATACCCAGAATATCCACATTCACATATTCTTCAATTTCCTTACCGCATGATTCATCCCCACACCACAGGAAGGATACAATCCCCTGTTCATTGGTGATGATGTTTTTGGCTTCTTCCAGTGTCTCTGCAGGGCGGATATTCTCCTGGAATTTGTCCCATGACTTACTTTTGAGATTTTGGGTGACGTTCTCCAGAATAGCGTTTAAATCAGAGGTTAGTGTTTCTTCATTGTAGTCAATGGTTTCTTTCTCTAAGGTGTCCCTGCGCACTACTACCATTTTCTTATTTTCTATATCCCTTGGCCCTATTTCCAGGCGGAGTGGTACTCCCCTCATCTCCCATCCATAGTACTTCTTACCAGCTCGGATGTCACGATCATCGAGGTGAACCCTGAGACCTGCTTTTTTGATTTTATCCTTTAACTGATTGCAGAAATCCAGGACTTCCTGGGCCGTCTTCTTGAAAAGTACAGGCACTATAACTATCTGGTATGGTGCCACAGCAGGAGGTAAGTTGAGTCCAGATGAATCTCCGTGAATACCTATGATGGATGCAATTACCCGGTCAGATAATCCATAACAGGTCTGGTAAACATATTCATGTTCTCCTTCTGCTGTTTCATAGGTGATATCAAAGGTGCGGGCGAAGGTCTGGCCCAGATTGTGGACTGTACCTATCTGGAGGGTTTTACCATCTGGCAGGAGAGTGTCGAAGGCCATGGTGTAATCTGCACCAGGGAACTTATCCCATTCCGGGCGTCGGGTGACTACGTAGGGTATCCCAAGCTGGTCAAAAAAGCTGCTGTATATCTCAATAGCCCTTTCAACCTGTTTACTGGCACCCTCAGAATCTGCATGGATGGTGTGAGCTTCCTTGAAGGTGGTTATTTCCCGGACACGGATAAGGGGTCTTGTGTGTTTGGTTTCATAACGGAAAGTGTTAACTACCTGGTAAAATTTCATAGGAAGGTCAGTGTGGGAGCGCACCCATAAGGCGAACATGGGGTACATGGCTGTTTCACTGGTGGGCCTTAATGCCAGTTTTTTATTTAATGGTGTTAAACCTCCATGGGTAACCCAGTAAACTTCCTCTTCAAAGCCCTTAACATGTATGGCTTCTTTAGCTAGTTCATCTTCGGGTATGAGCATGGGAAAAAGGACTTCTTCATGATCCTCATCTAAAATTTCTTTAATCAAATTAAGGGCATATTTTCTTATTTTAAATCCCTGTGGTTGCCATACGTGCATTCCCTTGATTGGGTATCGTGTGTCGATTATCTCTGCTTCTTCCAGGATATTGTGGAACCATTCACTGAATTCGGACATTTCTTCACCATAACTATTAATTAAATAATTGGATTTTTTTTTGATGGATAAAATGATTTTCCTGTAACTTTAATACTTATTTATTATTATATAAAAGAGAAACTTCTTATTTTTTCTTATTCTTACTTTCTATTCCTGTTTTATATCCTATGTAATTAAATTTACAAAAGTATTCAAATTAGAGTTAATATTTAGGTTTTAATATTGGGCCATAATAAATGTTTTGAATAAAAAGAATAATGGCAAATATTTTGAATAAAAAGGACAATGGTTAAAAACAAAAATATAACACCTTTATAAATCATCAATATGTCAATTTTCATCATCCTGCAGGATTAACCACAATAATTTTCTTTTCTAATTCAATATCTCCTCGGATTATAGAGGATAAAATCAAAAATTATTTTATCTCTTAACCTAAAGATCAGTATGTATATTTTAATTTATTTATGGACCTTAATTTATTTAGGGCTGAAATTCAAGGGAAACGTTTAATTAATTATGGGATGAAAAAATACTCGGAATATCTACATTATTATCCAGCTAGATGTATCTATTACCATGAAAAAACAACGAGTAAATATTTAATTTATTCATTGGCTGGAAACAAATTGATATTATAAAAAAGGAGATACACATGGATTTTAATCGGGTGAAATTACCTAGGGAGATCCACAGTGGACCCGGAGTGATCAAAGAAACTGGATCCATTTGTAAGGATTTAAAGCTCAGTGGGAAGGTACTGGTAGCCAGTGGCCCACAAACAATGAAAATTGCCGGTGAAGCCGTCATCAGCAGCCTTCAAGATCATGATTTTGATGTGGAAACCATTATAATAAAAAAACCATCCCTGGATGAAGTTGAAGGAGTTCAGGATCGTATGGATAATATGAGTGCTGTTCTTGGAGTTGGTGGTGGGAAGGTGATTGATGTGGCCAAAATGGCAGCCACCAAACTAGGAGTTCACTCAGTAAGTATTCCCACAGCAGCCTCTCACGATGGAATCTCATCTCCCAGGGCTTCCATCAAAAACCAGGGAGGGAGT
Source organism: Methanobacterium sp. Maddingley MBC34 (assembly GCA_000309865.1). Classification (NCBI taxonomy): domain Archaea; kingdom Methanobacteriati; phylum Methanobacteriota; class Methanobacteria; order Methanobacteriales; family Methanobacteriaceae; genus Methanobacterium; species Methanobacterium sp. Maddingley MBC34. Next base: position 39,864 of record AMGN01000016.1, read on the forward strand.
GTTTCCATGGAGGCCGAACCACCCATGGGAGTTATTGCAGATACCCAGATCATCAGCCAGGCACCCTTTCGACTCTTAGCAGCAGGATGTGGGGATATCATCTCCAACTACACTGCAGTCCTGGACTGGAAACTAGCACATAGATTGTTAAATGAAGATTACAGTGATTCTGCATCTGCTTTATCACTTGTTACTGCCGAAATGCTGATTAAATCTGCGAGTGATATAAAAGAGGGTCTTATTGAAAGTGCAGCCATTGTAGTCAAGGCACTTATATCCAGTGGAATGGCCATCAGCATTGCCGGTAACAGCAGACCGGCCAGTGGCGCTGAACATAAATTTAGCCATGCATTGGATATTTTAGCACCGCAACCCGCCCTTCACGGTGAACAATGTGGGGTGGGGACCATCATGATGATGTACCTCCATGGGGGGGACTGGAAATTCATTCGTGATACTCTTAAAACCATTAAAGCCCCTGTAAATGCACGTGAACTTGGAATAGAACCAGAGTATATTATTAAAGCCCTTATGAAAGCACATAGCATCCGGAAGGAGAGGTATACTATTCTTGGTGATAGGGGCCTTACCGAAGCTGCCGCCACTAAACTGGCACGTAAAACCGGAGTTATTGAGTGAATAATTTTAATAACTTGATAAAGTTACACCAAATGAATTTAAATAGAATTGTACCAAATAATAATATCCAAAACTAAATTTAATATTAATCAGTAACTAATTTCATAGGGCGGGAGACTTCAATTCCATGGAGAGGATAAATAATGATAACCCTCATCGGAAATAACTTAGCAGAAAAAGGACTAAAATTCATGCATTATGGGGCAGCTAACCAGTGCGATGAATGCCGCTTCAGAGCAACCTGTACTGAATCCTTGGAAGAGGGTAGGATATATCGGATCAGGGAGGTTAAAAACACAGAACATCCTTGTATGGTCCATGATAGTGGTAAGGTTAAAGTGGTGGAAGTGGAGAAAGCTTTGATAAAAGCTGCTATTGATTCAAAACGTGCATTTGAAGGTTCTAATATTATTTTTAATCCCCCTGAATGTGATGAAGATTGTTCAATGCATGAACTCTGCTTTCCAGAGGGCCTTTACCCTGAAGATAAGTGTAAAATAACAAAGAAAATGGGAAAACCCAGTGAAAAATGTCCTAAAGGATTAAACCTTAACATGGTCATACTTAAGTATTAAACTAGATTTAAAATGTGAAAAACACATAGAGAATAGAAAAAATTTACATATAATAGGAAGATTTATACCAGATTTTGTATATTAATCATAAACTAAAGTTTTGTTAATGTTAAATGGAGCTAATATATGCATCCGAAAAAAGAAGTTGCCTGGGAAGCTGCCCAGCTGGTAGATGATGCTAAAAAGGAAGTTGCCGAAAAAGCAGCAATGATGGTCACTGATGGGCAGGTCCTGGGCCTTGGAACTGGATCAACTGCTCATTACTTTATTCAGAAACTTGGGAGTAGGATCAAAGAAGAGGAAATCGAACTCATGGGGATACCCACTTCCTATCAGTCTTTTTTCCTGGCAAGGGATTGTGGAATACCTTTAACCACCCTTGATGAACACTTACCTGATCTGGCTGTGGATGGTGCCGACGAAGTCGACCCTGAATTGAATCTCATAAAAGGTGGGGGAGCAGCCCACACCTTAGAGAAGATCGTTGACTCCGCAGCCGGGAAATTCCTGGTCATTGTAGATGAATCCAAACAGGTTAAACAACTGGGAGATTTCCCAGTGCCACTTGAAGTGATACCTGCCGCATACCGGCCGGTTACGGAATGGGTGAAAACTGCTGGTGGTGTACCATCCCTGAGAATGGCTCAGATGAAAGATGGGCCAGTGATAACCGACAATAATAATTTTGTGGTGGATGTTCAGTTTAAAGAGATACCTAACCCACACGAACTGGAAATAGCACTCAACAGCATCCCCGGTGTAGTAGAAAATGGTATATTCGCAGGGATAGCAGATCAGGTTCTAATTGCCACTGCTAATGGAGTTAAATCATTAAAGAAAAGTTAAATTTTTTTTAAAAGATTTAAATCATTAATAATTCATCTAAAAGAGTTAAATTCATCCTATTCTTTTTTTTATAAATTCATTTCTCCCAAAATTAGTATTAGATATTAGTATTAGATCCTCGTGTATTAGATCCTTATTTTATCCAACTATTCTATAAATCCCATTAATTTCAGATATAAAAACCGATTAATGCCGTGATTATGTTAGCCACTAAAGAGATGGATAATGCTCGGGGATAGTCAATTTCCAGTAATAATTTTAATAAAACTGTTTCTACCAGGAAAACAAGTGTTTCCGTTAAAAGGAAGCTGGGATAAAGGTAGAGATAGCTGAATGTGGCCAGGGGCAACGTGATTGAATTAATGAGAAAAGAGTAAAATAAGAGTTTCAACGGTTCTTTCCGGATGAATAACCATATGACTATGAATTCAATGAATAAAGTTAATATCCAGGGAATGATAAGGCGAAACATTGTTAGAGTATGGTTTTGTATATACTTTTTGAATATATCTTTGAATGGTATTTTTAGTCTTAGAACTTATTGTCCCAATTTTAATTCCATTTTATGATCCATTTAATCCATTAATTAAATCCATTTTACTAATTAATCATTAATTAAAATCCATTTAATGATTAAACACTTAAAATATGCCATTATGTATGTATTTTTCCAATAAATGGGTTTAATTTGATCTGCGCCTAATAATGATGAATAATATGAGGGCCAGTGCTATAATGGGCAATGCAATGAAGTAAACATAGTAATCCCATGATTGTCCGGATATTGTAGGTTCTGGAGTCTGATTCTGACTCTGGAAAGGTTGTTCAACTTTCTGACCATTATTGTATGTGTAGACAACCTTCTCTTTTTGTATGTCCAGGTTATTTCCCTGAATAGATTTGATATTAAGGATAATAAGGGCACTTTGGAGAGGGTTAGCCTCATTCACTGTTCCATAATTTCCTTCCAGTTTAAGACTGGAACGTGCCACCCTGGTGTCATTGTTTAAAAATTCACTCACTTGAGTATCATTCATCTGATTCACCTGCATCTGGTTAAAAACAGACCCAGGAACAGCATAAATAGAACAAGTGCTTAACTTATAGAAACTAAACTCTGATGAGTTTAAAACATCCATGGAGGGGTTAGGACTGCCATGGAGAATGAAAACATAATCAGAGTAATCCTGTATATTGGATAACTGATAACTGAATGGTATGTTCTTTTCTCCGGGATTTATAACATCAGCTGATGATGTCCCGGTAATAGCTAACAGAATTAATATGAAAATTAGGATTCGGCTGAAATTTAATAACTTCATGATTATAATATAGCTATCTTTTTATATTATTTTTTTGATTGAGATCATCTGTATTAACACCAGCTCATATGTTAAAATAAGTGATGATTTAACTTTTTATTGGTTTTTAAATTTTATTGGTTTAAATTTTATTGGTTTTGAATGTTTATTCCATTAATTTCTGTATGAATAATGAAACTAAAAATCCAAGTCCCAAAACCAGGACAATGGTAGCTCCAGAAGCCAGGTTGAAAAGGTATGAAATGTACAAGCCGCCAGTGGTTAATACCATTCCCAGGATCACCGATAGTATCATCATCCGTCCCAGATGGTAAGTGTACTGTTTAGCAATGGCTGCGGGGATGGTTAAAAGGGCAATTACCAGTATCACACCCACCACTTTAATCATAACCACCACTGATAAGGCCACCAGAGACAATAAGAGGAGGTAAATAGCAGTAGTGGGCATGCCCATAACCTGGCTGAATTCCTCATCAAAAGAAATACCCTGGAACTCTCTCTGGAACAAAAAGACCATGATGATAATTACAATATCTAGAATGAACATTATCATCAGGTCATTGACTGGTACGGTGAGTATGCTTCCGAAGAGGTAGCTCATGAGATCTGGAACATAACCTGGGGTCAGGTTGATAAATATAATTCCAATAGCCATTCCCAGACTCCAGAGTATCCCAATAGCCGTGTCTTCACTGATTTTAACCTTTTTACTGGTTAATCCCATTAATATGGCAGACACAATACTGAAGGGTATTGCTGCTAAGATGGGGTTAACTCCCAGGAAGTATCCCAGACCTATTCCACCAAATGCAGCGTGGGATATTCCTCCACTGATGAAGACTATGCGTTTAACAACCACGTAGGTCCCCACCAATCCACAGGCCACACTCACCAGAACTGCAGCAATAAAGGCATTCTGCATGAAAGTATATTCAAGTATTCCAGTCACTTTAGATCAATTCCTAAGTTAGTAAAGTATCATGTAATTTCATGAAATGATTGTATTCTTAAAGATTTAATTATTTGAATTAATGCTTTTTCAAAACTCTGTGGGGAATTCCATGACTTATAAGGCCAATTGGGCATTTATAAACTGCTTCCAGACCTTTCTCGGAATCTTCCACTGGTCCATGGTAGTACAGTTTCTGATTGAGGCAGGCAATGTTTTCAACCTGGGTGGAAACAGCACCCACATCGTGACTTATCAATACAATGGCCATTCTTTCCCGAAGTCTAGATAAGAGTTTATAAAATGAATCCTGCATTTCAGGGTCTATGCTGGCCATGGGTTCATCCAGAAGCAATAGTTTAGGGTCTCGTACCAGTGCCCTGGCAATGAAAACCCGTTGCATCTGACCCCCTGAAAGCCGGCTCATCTGACGATCCTGCAATTTCAGCATGCCAACTTCTTCCAGTGCTTCTGTTACCATATCACGGTCTTTATCAGAGTATCCCTTGAAAAGACCATGATATCTGCCGGATAATACTGTGTCACGGACGTTTATGGGAAAATCTGGGTCAAATGATACGTGCTGTGGGAGGTAACCAATGGGATTGTGTGGATTTCCAGGTTGGTTTCCAAATACCGAGACACTACCCTGGTCTGCTTTCAACAGTCCCAGTATGACCTTGAGAAGGGTGCTCTTACCCCCACCATTGGGGCCGATTATGGCTAAAAAATCATTAACTCCAATCTGGAGGTTAATATTCTGGAGAACTGGCTGATTATTAAACTTTACAGATACATTCTCCATTTCAACAGCATTATGAACCACGATATCAACATACTCCTATAGTTAATAATTGCCATATTTATTAAGTTTAAGTACCTGCAAATACTCCTGCCACTTTTTTCATGTTTTCCAGGTAGTTTTGGCTGAGTGGATCCACTACCACCACTTTACCACCAATTTCATTGGCAATTACCTGAGCATTGCTGGTGGAAAACTCAGGGGAGACAAATATAACCTTAATACTTTCATTACGGGCAGTGTCCACCAGAATGGCTATGTTCTGCGGTGTTGGTTCTTTCCCTGCTTGCTCGATGGATATCTGCTGGAGATTATAATCCCTGCAGAAATAGGCCCAGGCAGGATGGTAAACCATTATTTTTGTATTGTTCTTTCCAGATAAAGTTTGGGTGATGTTTTTATCCAGCTGATCAAGTTCTTTTAAATATTCATCCCGGTTTTTAGTGTAATAATCCTTATTTTCAGGATCAGTCTGAACCAGAGTCTGGTAAATATTTTCTACCATAATTTTAGCATTTCTGGGTGAAACCCATACATGGGGATCACTACCTTCCTCACCTTCTGCAGTGTTGGGGATGAGTTGGATTCCTGACGAGGTGTTAACCACCTTCATTTGACTGTTCATACTGATGAGCTTGTCCATCCAAGTGAGTTCAAATTCAATATCTGATCCTACCTGGAAGTAGATCTGGGCATTCTGAACCTGTTTCATCTGATTGGGAAGAGGCTCGTAGGTGTGGGGATCTGCACCGGGTGGTACCATCACGGTCACATTCACTCTATCTCCACCTACACGTTTTACAAACTCTTCCTGGGGCCCCACTGTTACTATAACTCCTATCTTGTCATCAGAAGATCCAGTGGAGTTTCCAGTGGAAGTGTAGATGTAGGTTGCTGTGATTAAAATTAGAATTAGTATTGATATGGATATAATGAGAATTTTTTTTCTTTCCATATGGGTGGCACCGTTAATGATTCATTATCAGTTTTTAAGGAAAATTTTCTGTTATTTAATATAGTTTTATTAATATTTATAAATTTTCTTAATAAAAATTAGCAATGTTTTTATATTATTTTATTAATATTATGAGGCATGGCCATAATCAGCGTATCCCTAAGTGAAAAACTCCTCAAGGAAATCGATGCACTTAAGAATGATGTTGGATTTTCTGGTCGTTCAGAAGTATTTAGAGCCAGTACTCGTCTTTTAATTGCTGATAACGAGGAAAAAAATAAGTTAGAAGGCTATATCAATTCTATACTAATTTTAATTCATCCAAAAAAATCTGAGGATAAGGTCACTCAGATCAAGCACAATTTTGAGGATATTATCAATACCCAGATACACAGCCATTTGCAGGAGAATCAATGTCTGGAACTTTTTATCCTGGAAGGAGATGCTGGTAGGATGAGGGAACTTTCCCGTCTTCTTAATCGTAACATCAAGTTTTTATATTCCAAACTGGTTCCCTTACCCCAGGAATAAAAAAAAAGCAAGAATAATAAAAAAATAATTTTTTTAAACCTTAATTTCTACTTTTAAACCAGGTTTCAATATCATATTTTTTTCGAATAAACGATCAATCTAAAAGATTTAAACCCCTCATATCATTTTAAAAGATTAACTAAGTCCTCAGGAGTGTTAACTGGAGCGTGGCAGGTGCCATTACCACAAACATAAGCTGTGGCTTTATTGTTCATCATGATATTAGTTTCTGAAGATTCGATTATCTGATTTATCATTGCATCATCACTGGATCTGAGTATTAACATGCAATTTGGTAGATATTTTTTATAAAGGGCATTTAACATAGCTTTAGTGTCTGCACTGTCTTTTTCTCCGGTGATTGCTATTTTAAAAGAAGGACCTCTCTTTAGAATTATTGCTGAAAGGAACATTGTAAATGCAGATGGCGATTGTTCTATCATTGGGGAGAAATATTTTTCCAGTGCATTGGAAATCTCCCTGATATGAATATCCTCGGTTATTAGGTATAGTTTCTCTAGGTTCATCATCATTACAGAATTTCCAGATGGTAATGCAGTGTCATAGGCCTCTTTTTGTCTTACCAGGATTTCCGGAGCATAATCTGATGTGAAATAGAACCCTCCATTATCATGGTCCCAGAAGTGTTCCAGAATGGTTTGGTTGAGTTTAAGGGCAGTTTTAAGATATTCTGAGTTGAAGGTGGCCTGGTAGAGTTCCAGCAATCCCCAGATGAGGTAGGCATAGTCATCAAGATTACCGTCCACTGCTGCCTCCCCGTCACGCCAGCGATGATGTAACCGTCCCTGTTGGTTGATTTTAGTCATGATGAAGTTCACTGCTTCAGTAGCTGCCAGTAAATAATCTTCCCTGCCGAATACTTTACCTGCCAGGGCTAATGCCACAATGACCAGTCCGTTCCAGTCAGTGAGGATTTTATCATCTTTATGAGGATGCACCCGCCCCTCACGGGCCTGGAAGAGTGTTTCCCTTGCACTTTCTGTTTTCCACCATAATTCCTCTGGGGACATTTCCAGTTTTTTTGAAAGCTCATCCCAGGTTTGACTCCTGTGAAGTATGTTTTTACCAGTTTTTTCACCTGTAGCTTCGTCTTTGAAGTTTCCGTTCTCTGAAACTGAGTAAACCCGTGAGAAAAGTTCCCCTTCCTCTGGACCCAGTATATTGATGATTTCATCCAGAGTCCACAGGTAGAATTTACCTTCTTCCCCTTCACTGTCTGCATCCTCAGCAGAATAAAATCCATCTTCTGGTGATCTCATGTCCCTTAAAAGGTATTCAAGAACTTCTTCAGCTGTTTCCCTGTATTTAGTTTTTCCAGTGGCCTGAAATGCTTCGGTGTATGCAATTACCAGGAGGGCCTGGTCATACAACATCTTTTCAAAGTGGGGAACAACCCACTTGCGGTCCACAGTGTAGCGGTGAAAACCAAAGCCAACATGGTCATATATTCCACCTTTTCTCATGGCATCCAGTGTCTTCTCTACCATGGTTAAGGCTTCATCTTCACCTGTATGTTTCCAGTACCTTAAAAGGAAAAGCAGGTGGTGGGGAGTGGGGAATTTCTGGTTAGTTCCGAAACCAGCGTATTCCTGGTCGAAGTTTTCCAGTTGTGACTGGTAGGTCTGGTTTAATATTCCATCATTAAGTTGTTCCCCTGATTTATCGGGGGATCTGTGAGAAATTTGTTGGAGTGATAGGGTCAGGTCTTCGGCTGATTTCAGGAGATCTTCCCTCTTGTTTTCCCAGAGATCATGAACATTTAAGATAAGGTCCCTGAGGCCAGTTCCCCTGGGGCCAGTGTCTTTGGGGAAATAGGTTCCTGCGAAGAATGGTTTAAGATCAGGGGTCATTATTATAGTGAGTGGCCAGCCCCCACTGCCGGTGATCATCTGGCACACCGTCATGTAGACACTGTCAATATCTGGTCTTTCCTCCCGGTCAACCTTAACTGGTACAAAGACCTGATTTAGGAGATCACCTATTTCCGGATCCTGGAAGGATTCCCGGGCCATGACATGGCACCAGTGGCAGGTTGAGTAACCAATTGATAAAAATATAGGTTTATCTTCTTTTTTAGCCTTATCAAATGCTTCATCACCCCATGGATACCAGTCTACAGGGTTATCTGCGTGCTGAAGGAGATAAGGGCTTTTTTCGTCTTTAAGATGGTTTTGGGTTTTTCCGGATTCTGGGGAGGATTTTTGAGACATATTATCGCCAATATTCATTTTATTCTTCTATTAAATTTAGGGCACTCGATTTATTCTTTAATCTTCAATTCATTCTTTAATCTTCAGTTCCATTTACCTGATTTATATTCCACTATGGTTCACGGTCACAGAGCAAGATATCTCCCACCCCTACATTCTCTGATTCCACTTCGCGGATTAAGATCACCATGGCGGAAACTGGAAGGTTCAACACTTTACTGGCAGTTCTGGCAAATGAATTTACTAACTCCCTTTTTTGCTCCTTGTTCATTGGTGGAGCATCAATGGTTATTACTGGCATTAAATATTCACCTCCATTATTGATTTTAGATTATATTTTTTAAAAGTCATAAATTTATGCAACAAACTTGGCCTGATACTTAAATTATATTAAATTTTGTGGTATTGATATAACAAATATACGGGTGAGATTAACTGTAAAAAATTAAACAGTGAATAAGAATATAAATTGATATAGATGTTTACATACAATGATTTCAACCATTTTAATGATTAGATTTAATATCAATCCAATCATAATCCCCATAGGATTAGGAGATTTATATGAAAGATAAACCATCCATGGAAAAGGAAACCCCTAAAATCAAAGAATCTGCAGAAATATCATCTGAAAAACTGAATCGCAATGATGATTTTGAGGGTGAAAAAATATTTTCTGATGATAAACTTAGAATCAAAAAACTGGAGAAGAAATTATCCCAGAAAGAATCAGAAATTATGTTCTTCAAAGAAAAAATGACCAACAATCAGGAAATCATCCTGGATGTTATTGAAGAAAAAAAACAGCTTAAAAATCAGATCAAAGATTTCGAACTTAAAGAACTGGATTTAAAGCTCAATAATTATATGGAACTTCAGCGTAAACATCATAAAGTTGAACACCGGCTATTTGTAACTAAAAATCATTTGGATGAAGCAAATAAAGAGCTTGAGTTTAGAGCAAAGGTCATAGAAGACCTGGAAAATCGTGGCATAAGTGATTATATCTTAGGAAGATTCCCAGATAGTTACCAGGAATATAAAAAGCGAGATAGATAATATTTATTCGATTTTTAATATGTCACACAGTTTTATTGATTTTCATTAAATTATAAAAAGGTCTTTTTTGTTAAATTTTTTTTAAAAATTAAATAATCAACCATAGTTTAACAGTGCAAATTTAAGGTGAAAACACAATTTCATAAAAAATGGTGAAACCTGTGTAAAATAACCAACTAATATAGCCCAAGTCATCAAAATAGAAGCATTTCTACATTTTTGTGATATGGATATACAAAATATAATATTAATAAAAATTTAATAAAAATAGCATATTTTTACTTCGTTAAACGGAACTATTACGAAGTACACTATCACCCCACTTCAAATATTAAATAGTTGATGATTTTAAATACTAAAATTAATTATTTCACTATGTTTCGATAAACGTTATTTTTTCATTTTAAAATTAAAAATTGGAATAAGTGGCATTTGAGAATTAAACCAAATTTAAACATTCATATTATCAATTCTATTAATCAGTAGCACACGATTATACATTGTCATAGTAAAACAGTACCTGGAAGAAATTGAAGCAATATCCTTGAAATATAATACCAAACGAGATGAAGCCGTATTGTAAAAATCATTATTTAGTAGTTTCAGTTTTTAGGATTGAAGTAAAAAAATATTAATTAGTTAAACCAATTATAATATATAAAGTATCGGAGGGGAAAAAATGGCAAGCCCTATATTGGCCCTGATTATATCTTTCTTTTTGCCGGGTATTGGTACGGTGTATGCTGGAAATATAATGAAGGGGATAATAATTTTCATCGTAGCATTGATATTAGGAGCCTTAGCAACAATCTTTTTATTGGGAATCATTGCGTATATACTCTACATCATTGTTTGGCTTTACGCTATGTACGATGCTTACACAACTGCTAGTGCTACATAAGTTAAATATTTCTTTTCTTCTTTTTCTTTGGAGGGGCCCAATACCTTTTTGGATAATATTTACTTCAGTCTGATTATTACTAAATTTTTCTATACATTACCTTATTATAATTTTCCATTTAATCCTATTAGCAATTATTAACTTATAGTGTGACCAAGTGAAAATGGTAATTGCATGTCAGGAACAACAATAATTCTCGCCCTAGGAGATGATTCTGAATCTCTTAAAATCAACCAGATACTTTCCTCAAGTAATTACCACCCACTCACTGTGCTAAATTGGAAAAATTCCCAGTGGGAAAAACTCAACAGGAAAAAAAATGGCCAATTGTTAATTTCAAATAGCAATACTCCTGATCTGGTTGATTCGGCGTTACTTGATTTAAATTCAGTTAGTTTAATCATAATAGACGATGAATTAAAGGATGATAAGCATTTTAAATCTGTTTTTGAAGAATTAAATGATTTTAATAGTAAAAAATCCATTCCTGTAATTTTAATTACCTCTAATTCTGATTGCAATGTTACAGAAGGGATCCATCTAAAAGAAAATGAAATTTGTCTATCCCGACCATTCCAAAGCCGCGAACTTCTATTAACGGTTGAAATAGCTTTTTACAAGAAAAACATGGAAAATGCTCTGAAAAAAAGCGAAGACAAATACCGTATTCTAATTGAAAATGCAGATGACCCAATTGCCATGATCAACTACCACGGAGAATTCCTCCTGGTGAATAAAAGTGCTGCCCTTTTCTTTGGATGCAAAGAAGAAAAATTCCTGGGAAAAACCATGTGGGAAATTTTTCCCAAAAAACAGGCAGATTCCCAGATGAAAAACATAAGAAAAGTTATTGAAACTGGTAAAGGGCGTATTATAGAAAGTAAAACCATCATCAGAGGCGAAGAATATTATTTCAGTACAAATATCCAGCCAATGCCCGGAAAAAGTGGAGAAATAAGGGCTGTGCAGCTTATTGCAAGGGATATTACCCCAATGAAGAAGGTGCAAAAAGCTCTGGAAAAAAGTGAAGAAAAATTCAGAGAAGTATTCAACAATGCCAACGATGGAATATCTCTCCATTTTGTTGATGAAGGATTACCCGGTAAATTTTGTGAAGTAAACAATGTAGTCTGCCAGAGACTGGGCTATACCAAAGAAGAACTTCTATTAATGGGTCCGCAGGATATTATTAATCAAGAAACCAAGGAAAAAATGCCGAAAGTTATGGAAAAATTAAGTTATGATAAAAGGGCCACTTTTGAAGCAGTACAAATTACTAAAGATGGGGAATTAATTACAACCGAAATCAGTAATCATCTTTTCAATTTACAGGGTAAAGAAATGATCATGTCCATAACCCGGGATATTTCCGATCGTAAAAAATCCGAAAACCAACTATTACGCATACTGGCAGGAATAGAAGGCACCGGAGATTCCATTGGAATAGCAATGCCAGATGGTTCCCATTTCTATCAAAACCAATCCTTCAATAAACTATTCGGTTACTCAGTAAAGGAACTCAACACACCCATGGGACCAGTGAAACTATTTGCAGATAAAGAACTGGGAAGATACATATTCCAAACTATAATGAATGGTAATAGCTGGGATGGGGAACTGGAAATGACTGATAAGTCAGAGAGAATTTTCCCAGCACATATACAGGCCAATGCCATTAAAAATAAAAATAATGTAGTTATTGGATTAATTTATGTTTTGAATGACATCACTGAAAGGAAAAGGGTGGAATATGCTTTAAAAACCAGTGAAGAGAAGTTCCGAAACCTGGCTCAAACCGCAGTGGATGCCATCATCATCATTAATAGTGAAGAAAAAATTGTCTTCTCCAATAGCAGCCTGGAAAGAATTTTTGATTACAGGGAAGAAGAAATACTAGGAGAATACTTGGACACACTAATCCCACAACGGCATATGGAGGATTTCCAGGTTAAATTAGACTTTTTTCATCAGCATGACCGGGAAGGGGGAAACGTTTTTGAGTCATTTGGTCTCAGAAAAGACGGAAGTGAATTCCCACTGGAAATGTCCCTTAACACCTGGAAAGCAGAGGGGGATGTGTATACCACATTCATTATTCGTGACATAACCCAGAGGAAATTAAATGAATTTAAAATGAAAATGAGAGGGGACATATTCCAGTTAATGGCGAATAACATTGAAGAGGTCTTCTGGATCATAGACCCCTTAACTGGACAGATACTTTACATGAGTCCATCCTACAAAAAGATATGGGGTCAAACCATAGAAAACCTTTACCAGAACCCCCGTTCATGGATCGAGTCCATTCACTCTGATGATAAAGATGAATTCATCTCTTTTATTTTTGGAAAAAACGGTAGAACAATCCAGCACAGGGAAAAAATTGAATGCAGAGTTCTGCGTCCTGATGGGGAGTTGAGGTGGATAAAAGTCAGGGCCTTCCCGGTGATCAATCAAAACAAGGAGATCTACCGCAGGATTGGTATAGCCACCGATATTTCCAATATTAAGAATATGGAACATAAAGCCCAGGAAAAAGATAATAAGTTTTTTAAGGAGTTATAATAGGGTTTCACCATCAGTTAGGATGTATTATTTTTTTAGGGGTGTAAATCTATTGGAATAATAACTATTTTATAAACCCCCATCCCTTTTTGTGATACGTTTCACGGTTTATGCTTTAAAATTATAATTGTTTGTGACAAGAATGTATATTTGAGGCAATAATCTGGCAAGGTGATGAACAACATTGCCATGAAATGTGAATATTGACCAAATAATATTTATTTATCAATAGTATTCAAAACTGGATGTTGCCTTATCCACCGCCTTAACGGACCCCTGTCCTGAGAGGGAAGAAACCCGCCGCCTCTTCCTTTTCAGGACAATTTTTTCTATTTATTATTGAAATATGATATTGAACGTTTTTTCCCCATTAATCCAGTTAGGGATTCCTTTTGACTTAGGTTAATCAAATAGTTTTATTTTATTGAAATTTTATTGAGAATTAAGTAAAATGATAAACCCATATTGAATACAGTTTCATTTTTATTTGAATAATTTATTTCAATAATTTTATTATAGTGAATAAGAACAATATTTAGACTATGAAATCTCCAGATAATGAACCAGAAATGGTTCTTTTTACACTGATCTGCCCGGAATGTGGTGTTGCAAACCCGGATAATTCCCTTAATTGTTTGGTTTGCGAAAGAGATCTCAGTAACATAGTTCTTTTTTTAGAGGATGACTCATTTGACCTGGAATTAACCAGTGAATGTTTAATTGAATACCGTAAAAACTTCTGGGGTACTGATAGAACAGGTAAAGTTATAATATATCCTTTAAGTGAAATAACAAATATAGAATACGGATCACCAATTACACGATTTAAATTTGATTATAATGGTAAAAGACATGTGATACCATTAAGGAAAGAGAATATGGAAATGTTGAAGGAAGTTCTTCCTAAAATTGTTGATAGATTATATTAATTAAAATAAGCTCTGGAATATGGAATAAGCTTAAATTATTTAATTGATAATTTTTTTAACCAAATCCACATTATATTGGGATATTATCCAATCTATCTTTTTATATGTAAAAATGCAGACATCATAGAAACATTTAAATAGTAGGATAAGAGTAGATGTGTATGTGTGTGTAGTACACACATCAAAACCCTAGGTTTCAACCTAACATTTAACTCTATTTTTGGTTGGAACTAGAAACATGCTTCCAGAGATAAGCCATTTTTCCCCCCTACAAACCCCCTAAATCTCTGGAAGCTCCTTTCTTTACCAAGATAATATTATTCTATCAATATTACTTACCTATTAAAGACAATTCTAGAGGATTATGTCTCTAATTTTAGTTTAGTGATTATTCATTCCGTTTTATTATTATCACCAGTTTTCATTTTCAATTCAAAAATCAAGGCCCATGCTTCTTCAACCTGAGGTGAAAAGGTGGAAGATGCCAGTTCTATGAACTGTTCCAGTGATTTTATTGCCTCCGGGTATTCATCCAGGAAATTGTGTGCAGAACCTTTACCTGCCCATGCCTGAGCATTATTTGGATTAATTTCAATGGCCTGGTTAAAGGACTCTAGAGCCTCTTTGTACTTCTTTAAACCAAAAAGGGCTGAGCCACGATTGTTCCAGACTTCATCATTTTCTTCTTCCAGTTCAAGGGAATGATCAAAGGAATTTACAGCCTCCTCAAACCGGGCCTGGGATGCGTATAAAACTCCCAGATTGGACCATGCCTGGGCATTATCCGGTTCAAGATCAAGAGCTGCCTCAAAAGATTCTTGAGCTTCATCCTGCAGCCCAATACGAGATAGTGCAACCCCACGAATGTCCCATATCTTGCTGTTATCAGGGTCAAGTACCAGTGCATCATCAAAATGTAAAAGAGCAGCCTTATAACTTCCCTGAGTGAAAAGCTCATTACCCAATTTTAAGAGGAGAAGCTTCTCTTTTTGATTCTCCTTTTCGCCTTTTTCCTGGTTATTTTCTGTAGGATTCAACTAAAATCACCGATGATCTTTAAATGTTATTTTAAAAAAAAATTCTTAAACAAATAATCTCAAGATAAATGATTTATAACATAAGAATAATTAATTTTTAACATTAAAATAATGGTCTTTAAGGTTAATCTTTTTTTCCATATGATTTTTTAATTTAATTTATTTCTTTTAAAAAACCCTGTTTTAAAAAAAATGATACTTGTTATCCTAAAAATTCAGTACACTAATTGTAAATTTCACTTATCAACTATAATATCATTTATCAACTATAATTTCACTTATCTACTCTTTATATGAGGGGTTCCTTAATTTGAAGGCTTTTTTTATGAACCATAACCAATATAAGTAGTGTGCTTACATGAATTGATATGGATATTTTTTCTATGTTTTTCTTAGCAGTTGGTCTGGCCATGGATGCCTTCAGTGTATCCATCACTAGGGGAATGCTTCTTAAATGTAACCTGAAGTATGCCCTCACCATTGCCATATTTTTCGGAGCTTTCCAGGCTTTGATGCCTGTAGCTGGTTGGCTGGCAGGAGAACAGTTAGCATCACTGGTTGAAGTCTGGGCACCATGGATTGCATTCATCTTACTCGCCTTAGTCGGGGGAAAAATGATCTATGAAGGATTACAAGAAGAAGATGATGAGGATGTGTGCAGGGTTTTCTCCATTAGGGATATTTTAATTCTGTCGGTTGCAACCAGTATCGATGCCTTTGCAGTGGGTGTGACCTTTGCATTTTTAAACACACCAATCCTCCTGCCCATCATAATTATAGGCTTGGTAACCTTTATATTATCATTCCTGGGAGTTTATCTCGGGAAAAGAGTAGGACACCTCTTTGGAAGCAAAATTGAGGTTTTAGGAGGCTTGATATTAATTGGAATTGGGCTCAAGATCCTACTGGAAAACATAATTTAATTAAGATTTCACTTTAATAATTTCACTTTGATAAGATTTCATTTATCCCGTTCATTTAAATTAAGGAGATATTAGGAAAATATAGTTGGTTTTAATGAAATTTATATCTAATCTGCTTTTAAAATCGCCAGTACCAGGTCATCAGGATTTATTTCCAAAGAGGTTGTTTTTGATTTTATCTCTTCTAAAATCTCTACAGGTGGAAGATCATGATTCTGGATAATTATCTGCTCCAACACTTCTTTCCCTGAAGATTCTGAACTTTTTAAAGCCCGAATAACACCATCTGTATATAATAAAAGTAGATCACCATTTTCAATCTTTATTTCGTGTTTTTCTAGTTCAATATTTTCCAGTCTGCCCAGTGATTTTTTTCCCTTTGCCAGCTCGCTTAACTGTTTTGTTTTTTTCCTGAAAATTAATGGGGGGCTGTGTGCTGCATTGACATAGTTGAAACAATGGTTTTTACTGTTCAATTCACCGTATAAAATAGTAATGAAAATTTCAGGACCTATATCAACTGCTATTAAGTTGTTTAAATATTTTAAAAGGGTCTGGGGATTTTGATTTTTTGCTTCTCCCCTGATTATGGTTCTAGAAAGTGCCATGAGTAATGATGCCGGGAAACTGTCCCCGGTAACATCCGCAATCACAATGCCTGTTTTTTCAGTGGAGATTGGTACAAAATCATAGAAGTCCCCTCCAACTTCATGTGCAGGGATGTTCAAAGCTGCAACCTCAAAACCAGGAATGGATGGTAATTCTTCAGGTAGGAAACTCTTCTGGATTTTACTGGCAACCTTCAACTCATGTTTTTTACGTTCCAGCTCATCAAAATAAAGGTCACGCTGCTTGATTGTTTCCCGTTCCCGGAGGAGGTTAGAGATGATGAAGGCAAATATGAACATTCCCAGTGCATTGGAGACAATTATGGGTATGGTAAGCTCCTCCACCACTGCTAGTGCCATGTAATAGGGTTTGGCAATGGCCAGGTTAATGAGAAGGTGCAGGGATTCCATTAACACCGCGAAAACCACCGCCCAGAAGATTCCCACGAAACGGCGTTTGTTAATGAGGAATATTAAACCAGCGAATAGTCCGGCCAGTATGGTGGCGATGGCACAGGGGACTGCTGTGAAACCACCCAAACTCAAACGGTACAATCCACCAATTAAACCTGCCCCCAGTCCCACAATAGGTCCTCCGATTAGGCCTGCCACCATGGGTCCCAGATCCCGTACATTGGCCATTGCCCCAAAAACATCCACCCCGGAGTATGTTCCAAAGATGGATATTGCTCCAAAAATAAGGATAAGTATGGCCTGGTTTTTAATGGTAAATTTCCCCTCCAGAACCTCGGTGAAAACGTTTAACCGGCTAACAACATAAGCTATGACCACGATTACACATGCTTTTTCCACCAGGACCAGGAGACTGTGTTGCACCGAAGACATGGGTAATTCCTTAAATTCCAGAATCAAAAGGACACTCACACTACCCACAATAGCCATTAACGCATGTATGTACATTATGGGAACTTCTTCATCCCCGGTCAGGTAATTCCTGATCTTATTTATTCGATGTATGAGTGCAATTTTTGACATTGTTTTTTAAATCCCTTAAATAAACCATTGCCTAATACAAAGTTTAATCATGCCACATGAGAATTTTATCCGCATTATACATTTTTAATAAGATAGTTAAAAAGGATTCTATAAAATAGCAATATATCTAAATATAAATTTAACGAAGATTAATATCATGGAACCAAAAGATAAAATAATTTCTATTCTAAAACGAATTGATGGGAGGGGCTACAAAGCTTATCTGGATTTAAAGGGTAGTTATGATTTTGGTCTTTTTTCACTCCTAATTGATCATGTGCAGAGGGATCCCTTTGCCAGCCCTTCTCTACTAAGGGTGGAAGTTTATGAAAACTCATTCCCTGCAGAACTTTACCAGAGCAACGTCCGGAAAGTTGCACTGGAGGATTATATCTCCCGGGCCTTCAGGAGAGGTATTCGAAGGTTTACAGACAACCGGCGCGGAAGTGGGAAAAGTGGGATTATACACATTGATGCCGGTAATCAGGAGATACTCCAGCGCAGCAGTGTGAACATCAGCCCCGATATGTTGGAGATTCGTTTTCAGGTTGGTTTACCTGCCCGGGGCAGGAGAATAATGGGTTTTGAAGCTCAAAAGATTTTGATGAAAATTTTACCTGAAATTATTTCTTATTCCTGTTTTTATGAGAATTTACCTTCAGATGAATTAACCAGTCACATTCAAAGTTTTGAAGATGCTGAGTATCTGCGCAGCCAACTTAAAGAACTGGGATTGGTGGCTTTCATTGCAGATGGTGCTATTCTTCCCCGGGAAAGTGGTGTTTCAGACAGACCACTCCAGAATGCGGTACCCTTTAAATCACCACCCTCACTACAGGTAGCTATGGAAACAGTTCAAAAGTGTTCTGTTGTGGGTATGGGGATTCCAGAAGGCGTGACTCTTATTGTGGGTGGAGGTTACCATGGAAAGTCCACCCTGCTCAGGGCAGTTGAGCTGGGAGTGTACAATCATCTTCCTGGAGACGGTAGGGAACTGGTAATCACCAGGGAGGATGCGGTTAAAATCAGAGCAGAAGATGGGCGGCGTGTTGAAAAGGTTGATGTCAGTAGTTTCATCCACCATCCTCCTGGAATTGGGAATACAAGTCGTTTTTCCACTGAAAATGCCTCTGGATCCACTTCACAGGCAGCTAACATCATCGAAGCACTTGAAGCAGGTTCCAATCTTCTTTTATTCGATGAGGATACATCAGCAACTAATTTCATGATCCGCGATGAAAGAATGCAACGTCTGGTCAGCAAGGATAAAGAACCCATAACCTCATTCATTGACCGGGTTAGTGAGCTTTATTCTGAACACGGAGTTTCATCGGTACTGGTAATGGGTGGATCTGGAGATTACTTCCAGAAGGCAGACACTGTTATTATGATGGACCACTATCAGCCCCACAATGTTACCCTGGAGGCTAAAAAAGTTGCAAAAGAAATGCCCCTTAATCGAGAAACAGAATCAAAGGGTAAATTCCATTACCTGCAGCGTTATCCTCGTCCGGAATCCATCAAACCATATAAAGGGAAAAAATTGAAATTAGACAGTAGAGGTGTTTCGAATCTGATTATTGGCCCTGAAACAATTGATCTTTCCCAGGTAGAACAGTTGGTTGAATCCCGCCAGACAAGGGCCATTGGTTACGCTCTTCACGAGTTCCATAAAAATTATATGCAAAAAGCAAATGGACATTCCAGTAAAAGGACATGTAAAAAAGGAAATATTAAGATAGTAAATGTTCTTGATTATTTGGAAAACAGCATTAACAGGGAAGGGCTTGATTTCCTGGCACCTCCTGGCAGGAACCGACCTCATAACCTTGCCAGACCCCGCAGGTACGAGATTGCTGCAACTATGAATCGTCTTCGTACATTAACCGTTAATAGTTAATGTTCTAATCATTAGATTAATGAAAAGGAATGTAATCTCAGTAAAATCTATTGAATGTAAATTTTTAAATGTAACATTTTTAATAGATATTTAT
Organism: Methanobacterium sp. Maddingley MBC34; assembly: GCA_000309865.1. Lineage (NCBI taxonomy): Archaea > Methanobacteriati > Methanobacteriota > Methanobacteria > Methanobacteriales > Methanobacteriaceae > Methanobacterium > Methanobacterium sp. Maddingley MBC34. The sequence continues at coordinate 59,726 of AMGN01000016.1, forward strand.
GATATGATATTTTATTTATAGGAGATTGAAAGAAATGAGCTTTTTTAACCCTGATAACAAGAGCATGAGTCCTCTTCAAAGAAATTTACTAAGGATAATGCGCATTTTCCTTCTTATTGCCGGTGTTTACATTACGATCTTTGGTGGTGCCAATGGTGCAGAGAGAATCTTTGGGATTCTGATACTGGTGGCCCTGGCAATAATCAACGCCCCCGCTTTTATAACCCGCAATCGCATAAGAGCATTACCTGTGGAAATTGAAATTTTACTGTTGGCTATGGTATTATTTGAACTGGTCGGTGGAGATGCACTAGGTCTATACGTTAAACTTCCCCACTATGATAATTTTATGCACTTCATGCTCCCATTATATATAGCCCTTATAGGCATGATGCTGGTTTACACTATGTACTATTACGGCAGGTTAAAAGCTTCCCTTGCTGAGATGGCTATTCTTATTGTTATAGTAACCATAGGTTTAGGTGGAGTACTGGAGATGGGAGAATATACTTATGATAAATATTTGTCTCAAGGCCCTTTAGGTGATATCACAGGAAACACTCAAATGCAAGGCTCACCAACACAGGACGCACACGATGACACCATGAATGACCTGTTCACTGACACTGCAGGCGGAATCGTAGGAGCATTACTGGGAGTATTGCTTATTAGACGAGCAGCAAAGAAAGGTGGGCATTGGAAAGTTGCCGATGAAATAGAGAATATGGGAAAAGGTTAAAATAACTTTACACCAGTATTAAGAGGATAAAATGCCTGAACTTTCCAATTTATTATAAAGATGGTTTGTTAATTTGCTTGTAGCCAATTTGTTTGTATAATAGATGGTGCCACTTTATAGAAGATGTGACATAAGTTTTTACATAACTTTAGGCAGCAAATGATAACCCCACTTAATGAAAATAAAAAAAGTTAATGAATTTTGTAATAAAAATGAATAATATTTTTGCATTAATATTGCCGGTATTATAAAAAACGAAAAATTATAATGTTTAAAGTCTCATAATAAATGTAGTACGAAATGAACTAATATCCATTTAGATACATGCATAACTAAAAGAAATTATCATGCATAGGGGGTATTTCTATGGTTTACTGTCATAATTGTGGTACGAAAAACGATGATGATGCTGAATTTTGTTCTAAATGTGGAGAGCCATTGAAAGATGTGAGGGATGATTATGAGGGAAGGCACCGCCGTCACCACCCTGATGATCGCTACTACCGCCAGAGAAATGAATGTTTCGGACTTCCTCATGGAAATATAATTGGACCACTTATAGGTGGAATTATACTAATTTTAATAGGCCTGGCTTCATTTACAGGATTCCAGGACATTTGGACATATATTTGGCCTGCAATCATCATCATTATTGGCCTATTGATAATAGTAGGTGCAATATACGGTGCTAGGAAAAAATAGAATTAGAGATTTTTATTTACATTTTTTAGGGTATAATTCCCTTTATATTGAATAAATAATTTTTTTAGGGCATATCCACTTTAATTGAAATATCATTTCTGGAGTTTTCAACTCATGTTTAAAGTTTTAGTGTGTTCCAGGTTCCCCCCACATTCACACTCATCAGCAAAATCTTCTGGCGACTCCCCTGGTTGTAATTCATAGTATCCCCCACAAGCATCACAGACTAAATAACCAGGATTTTCGTTTTGCTTATTTCTTTTTTCCCGGAATTTCTTTTTCAGTTCATCACTGGAAACCGTCCCATCTTCTGTTAAACTCTTTTTAGTGGGGTTCTTCTTTTCAGCCAGTTTCCTACTTATTTCTTCATTAGAAACCATGATAACCACCATTTACCTAATAGCAAGGTAATGTTACTTATAATAATATTTATGAGTTAACCTTATTTAACCTTCTTTTTACAAAACTAGCACATCTATTTGCATCGCTTATTTTAACGTCTTTTAATTCAATTTCGCCGTTATTGAATCTGATTTTTAACGTCATCTTTCTTGGAGCAAATATTTGATATGCAGTTGAAATCAAAGCATTAACACCTGATTTTTCTGAACTGATCTTTTGTTTAGGAGTAACATCTTCTATTTCTTCAATGTTAATAATGTCCTCAAATCTAATGAATCTCCCATCATCAGTTTCTATTCCATCCTTAATAATTTTAATAAATTTTACAGTTCCATTTCCTTTAATTATATAATGTCCTTTAGTTTCCAATATTTCCTGCACTTCAGTAGCGAGTTTCATTTGTTTTATTATGGTTTTATCTTGAAATGAAGCCCTATATTCTTCAATAGATTTCCCTTTATTACTGATTAGAGGTTCCTCTTCATTTAGAGTGTTTTTATCTTCACTATTTTCTCCAGTAACATCACCACTTCCAGAATAAATATCCCCATTACTTTCTGCAATGACATCCAGACTATCTGAATAAATTAATTCTCCACCACATTCACATTCATTACTGAAATCCTCTGGTTTTTCTCCAGGTTGAAGTTCATAATAACCCCCACATTTATCACAGATTAAATAACCCATCAAAGACACTCCTTTTTTAAATTATCCATTCTAAGAATGTAGATTATAGTAAATATATTAAGATTTGTATAAATCATGTATCATAAGATACAACAGAAATAATTATCGTTGGAATATTTGTTAATTAATGATTTTCTGGTGAGTTAAACCACATATTCCGGATACTAGAATGTAATTATTAAAATTAGAAAATTGATTATATTAAAAAATTGATTATTCATAGACACAGATAGATTTTTTCAAACAATCCCGACATATTATTTCATGGCTGGTTTCAGAAACCACTATTCTGGTTAAAATCCAAAATATGACCAATATAAGGAAATATAATTCCATTATTAAATTTCCTTTAACACTATCCAGTCCCAGCAGTATCAGGAAGGATCCCATAACCAGTGCCATATTGGAAATAAATTTCAATTTTTTCTCTAAATTTAAGAAAACAATTAGGAGCAATACTAAAAATACCACGCCAAATCCAATCCAGAATGATATTTCCCCATAAATTAAGGGGTATCCCACAAAATAGTATATCAATGTTCCTACAATTGCAATAAAAGCCCCTATAAAAAGACCTAAACATCCGGGACAATATCTTTTCCCATTTATATTCAATGTGTGTGAAGAAAACTTACCACAATCTGGATGGTGGCCTTCAAATTCTATATTATCCTCATCAATTGTTTTTTGCTTAGAATCATTTTGAAATTTCATTAATGTTTTACATTTTGAAGGGCATGTGGCTGCTAACATCCCTAAAAGGCATATGACAATGAATAATAATAAAATAAGTGATTTTTGAAGGGGATAATAAGTTGTTGCTTGAGGAGACCATAAATACATTGATAAAAGGAAAAAAAGTCCTAAAAATGAAACTAAAATAAGGAAAATATTTTGAGTGCTATAATTATTTTTCCTTAATTGGATTCTGAACATCAATAAAGATCCCTCAAAGCTTGCAAGAGGCCCTGACCTGCCATATAACGATAGGTTTGCCTTTTGAACTGATTACGTGAAAACAAACCACCAATTCTACGCCTCATGCTCCCATAGAAGCTCCTGTAGCACAGATACAGCTCTTCCTGAACTTCACTCCTACTGAGGTGTTCAGTGGGCATCACTGCATGGACCATGTCGTAGTTTGCCCAGTTATCATCCTCCAACCATTCATTCTTCCTGGCAGTTTCAAAGAGTTCAGTTCCTGGGAAAGGGGTTAGGATCATGAAGATGGCTAAATCTGGATCTACATAGTTAACAAAATCCCTGAGTTTCTGTATAGATTCATGGGAATCATGCCTATCCCCAGTGATCAGTGTTGCCTGAGAAAAGATGTCATTTTCCTTCAATAGATCCACGGAAAGCTTGGCATCACTGGCTTTAATCCCCTTATGATAATCATGAAGCACCTCATTATCGTGTCTCTCCAGTCCAGACATTATCCAGTAGTTACCTGCTTTTCTCATCTTGGGAAGATTATCCTGATTTTTGATTATATCATCACTTCTGGCCTGAAGAAACCAAGTGATATCATCTGAAAGTCCCCTTTTGATTAATTCATCACACATTTTGGTGGTTCTTTTCCCCAATCCAAAATTATCATCGGTGAGCCATAAAAAAGTAATTCCATACTCGGTGTAGATGTGTTCCATTTCATCGGCAATTCTTTCCGGGGATTTAGATCTCCATTTACCACCCCAGTGTTCCCATTGTGAACAAAAAGTGCATTTATGGGGACATCCGCGGGATGCTTCCACCAGAGCGTACCCTGCACCCTTATAAGCCATCATTTTGAAGTTATATTTCTTCATGTGTTCTTCCACAAAATGATATCCAGGGAAAGGTAAATCATCCAGGTTACTGATGAAAGGACGAGGAGGGTTGTGGATGATTTTGTCATTATTTCTAAATGAAAGTCCTTTAACATCCAGAGGAGATGTTTTCTCATCCAAAGATTTCACAAGTTCGTATAATGTGACTTCTCCCTCTCCTCTCACCACAAAATCAATTTCAGGATACTTCTTCAAACTTTCATCTGCCAGTGCAGTGAAATGCTGACCACCAACAACGGTTTTAATATCAGGATTTACTTTTTTAACTATTTCCAGAGTTCGGAGGACGGTGAAAGTGTTACAAGTGGCCAGTGCACTGGATACAACAATATCTGGATTTGTAGATTCAATATGCCTTTGAAGTTTACTCCAACCATAATTCATTGCCTGGGAATCCAAAACCTCAATATCCCATTTATCATTACGATATTCCAAGTATGCTGCTAACTGGAGTATTCCCAATGGTGGGGGCATGTATTCCCCCATCACAAACCAGAATACCTTGGGTGGTTCCACAAATAAGACTTTCATCTGAATAAACCTCTTGTTTCAATCATTACCTTTATATTCCTTGATCTGTTTCCTGCCAGCTGTAACGCTCTTCTTTCCAGGGGTCACCATGGTTATGATAACCTGCAGATTCCCAGAAACCTCTTTTATCCTCTGCCATGAATTCCAGTCCAGTAACCCATTTGGCGCTTTTCCAGAAATACAAACGAGGCACCACTAATCGCACCGGTCCCCCGTGTTTGGAATTTAAGGCATTTCCATTGTGGTGGGTTGCCAGTAGCACGTCAGGTGAAAAAAAATCATCCAGAGATAGGTTGGTGGTGAAATTCTTATGAGCATGTACCATGACGTATCTGGCTTCAGGGAGTATTTCCACCAGTTCTTTAATGGCGGATGTACTAACCCCTTCCCATAAATTATTTAATTTGGACCAGGTGGTGACACAGTGTATGTCTGAGAAAACTTTTACCCTTGGGAGTGCCATGAACTCTGTGTAATCCAGTTCCCTCTCTTTTTGAACCAAACCCCATATCTTCAGCTTCCAATTTGATGGATTTATTCTTTTAACTGATCCTGCATGTAGAACAGGCCAGCTTTTATCTTCGTGTTGCCCTGGAGGAATTCTTTTTTCCCTTTGGGTATCCGGGCTTATAACCACGTTTTCATCGTTTAAAATAGAATCAACAGTTCGTTCATCTAAATTAGTGTTTGAATTCCCTTTAAATATTTCTTTTAAGGTTTTTTTCAACTATATCCCCCCATTACAGTTGAACTCATACCGTTTTTAATAGGTCCACACTGGTATTTCTTTCCAGTGGGCTTTAAATGTCTTTAAGATTTGGATTACAAGGGATGAATTAAAACGGTCCACCATTAAAACTCCTTTCCCCAGTTTCATTGCATTGATTTTACTGATTATGCCCGGGTACTCCTTGACAATTCTCTCCCCATTCTTTTTGTAGGTGGATATTCCCCCATATAGTGCCCGGTTAAGTTTATTTCTATCATTCTGGTTCATCTGGGTGGTGTCATAGGTCAGAATAATACGTGACTTTAATTTCATGCCTTCTGCAGTTACATCCACCGCTTTACCATGTAGGAGAACTCCTTCTCCACTCATTGCCGCATTAAGCTCTGGGTTATTCCCCAACTCATCAAGGGTGATCTGTTCTATTCGGAATTTCCCAGCCACCAGGTCATTGACTTTCTGGATGGACGATTCTGATTTAACAGAATAAACAACAACCAGATCGATATTACTTAATGTTTTGGAAGCTGCAGCACCAGGATACATTACAGATATAACCCCTTTTATCTTTTTTATTTTCAGGGTAAGTTCTGCGGCTAATTTAAAGTCCATTATTCCCTCTCTTTCTAAACGAAGTATGCATCACCAATTAAATAAATCATCCATTAATAATCGTAGTTATCTAAGTAAATTGGAAAATCATATAAAATCCTCTCTGTTATATTGATACACTAAACTTAAGTAAGTTTCTTTATAACCACTAACTAAAAAAAAACTTAAAAAAATTTGAAAAAGGAGTAATAAATCAATATGATAATAAATATGGAATTGCAAAATAGGATAATACTATCCAGTATGGTAGCAAATTAAGAGAAAATATTGATTATAGGCAGTCTATTTCCCGCACGAATGGTTTGATATCCAGGACAGGGGACTGGTCAAGGGCGTCAAGCCATCTCACAGTTAAAATATTACCTTCTTTTTTTACCAGTTCCACCATGCACAATCCCAGGGGATTTGGCCTCACCGGTGCTCGGGTGGAAAAAACCCCTCGCTTCTCTTTTCTACCGTATGGAACCACCTTAAGAGAAACTGAATCTGCACGGTCCATCCAGTAAATCACCATCAAATTATGGTAATTCTCAATTCCTTCCAGTCCCTCTTCATACTCATTAAAAATAGTTATTGTGCTCAATTCATCCGAAAAACGACCCTGGTGAGGAGATCCTTTCTTAACCTCAAATGGGGAATTAACCAAACCTATGGCTTTAACTTTCATGGTGTAATCTCCAACAAATCCATAGTAATCCTTGCAATGAACAATTAACAAATCATCCATTAAAATATTCCAGATTATTGATTTATTTTATTCCTGATTATTGATATATTTAATTTCAGATGAAATAAATAGATTATGATATTAAACAAAATTGTGATTCAAAAATAGGAAAGGATTCAAAAAAATGAATTTTTGATTATTTTAATTGATTTTTGAATTTTTATAATTCAACTGATGTTTAATAATTCAACTGATTAATCAAATTTTTAAAATGGTCATATCAATGGAGAATCCCGCAGGGATTGTAGAATGGGGAGTTTGGTTGGGCCCTGCGGGCATAATTTTAGGGAGGCAATTAGTAGATATTGCTATTGCTTCTCCATTGATCGTGGTTTAATAAAGTATTTGCACATTAAGCTTGGATAACATTCCTTATATAAGTTACGGAGACCTAACTAAATTTAAATTGCAATATTAAGGACTAACAACAAAAAAATTATTTCGTGAGAATCTTTATGTCAATGAATAGTTTTGATTGATAATACCTAAATTTGATGACCTTCATTTTAACAATAGTTTATTCAAAGTTTTAAAATGAGAATTAAAGGGGTAAAACCTGTAAAGAATTGAAAAGAATAGATCATCTATTTAATCATAGGAAGTTTAGTTAAAAAAATTGTTTTGTTAAAAAACAGGTTTTAGAATGATAACTTTTAGTTAAAAAACAGGTTATAAGAAAAATATTTCAGTTAAAAAAATGATCTTCCCTAAAAATGATCTTCCCTATATTTCAATATATATCACACATTAGCTCCCCTGGAGGTTCCCTGAGAGATAGTATGACCTTAATGACACATGACAGGGTTAATATCCCTAGAATTATAGAGCCAGGGAGGGTTGACCCTAAAAATCCAGTGCATATAACCAGGATTATCAGGATGTAATAGGGAATTCTAAAATAGAGTAAAACCCTGCTTACACACTCGTGCCAGTTGAAGGAAGATAAAAATATGAAACTCAGTGAGGTTAATGCCAGGGCCAGGGACACACAGAGAAGCCATACTTCCGATGAGGGGAGAAGACTCCCTAAACCATGGGATATAACGTGTTTTATTCCCATGGCTGTGGCAACAATTCCCAGCAAAAGTGGGAAGTGCGCATAGAGCCATAACTGGTATCGGCCAATTTGTTCACCTTTTTCCTCAACTCGCGCCTCAGCACCCCTGGCTTCTTCAAAATATCCCCACCATATACTGAATGCAATTATAAGCCCCATTAAGCCAGTGATTCCAGTTTCTAATGTTAAACCCAATGTTCCAATCAAAAATACAACACTTACCACTGCTTCACCAATGACGATAATGATTAAAAGTCCAAACCTCTCCGGGAGATGACTGGGATGGAGAGGGAACTGTTTGTGTATTTTCCCCGCGGTTAAAGGTGTTAAAATATCCACCACTATAGCAACCCCCCACAACAGGAAACGCCAGGGTGCAGGTGTAAATGCTGAAATTACCCAGATCCCGGCAGCTATCCCAAACCCAATACTGTAATGACGGGTGAGTGGGAGTGCTTCTGGTACATTTCGCCCGGCTCTTATGTATTCTGCAACAAGCATGAACCTTAAGATTGCATAGGATAGAGCAAATCCGGTTCCTGTTGCTCCAAGGGCATCTTTGGTATTTATAGCCATTATAGCTACTATAATCATTTGTGCCATGGTATAAAATCGATGCAGGAGATCATCAACACCAAAACGGCTGAGGTAGATGGTATGGCCAAGCCAACCCCACCAGATGGCAAATAATAGGGGAATGGACTGGAGGAATGTGGTAAAAGAATAATTGGAGTTGAGATTTGAGGCTAAAAAGGACACTGCTGCCACGAATATCAGGTCAAATAGGAGTTCCAACCAGTTAGAATGCCTTTCCTCCGTTTCATCTTCAAAATATAGCCTTGGAGGTTTGATAATGTCCCTTCTGAGCTTCATTATTTAAACCTATAATAAATTGTTTCATTGATAAGTTTTTAGATAAATAAGACTTTATAATATTCATTTTAAATTAAATATCCCATTTAAACATCCGTTTGTAATTTTTAATGTTAATAATCGTTTAATGTAATTATTCAGGAGTATATTATTCAGGACTATTAATATAATTTATAATTTAATTATCTTTTTTAACAGTAATATTATTTTTCCAATGAAATATTATATTTTAAACTCATGAAACTTATTTTAACCAAGACACCAGTTTTTTAATCTGTTTTTTAAATCGTATAATGCCCTAGATTTTTATTGATGTCAATAAAATTTTAATTTCAAAGAATTAATCTTTTGAATATGGAATTTTTTTCGAAAAACGAGTGTGAAAAATTAAAAGGTTTAGATTAAAATCAAGATTTTTTTGAAGATTTAAAGAAATTTCAGTAGTATATTGGTTATTTTTTTAGTATTTTAATCATTGTCCTAACACATCAACCAACCCCAATACAAATATTTAAATACCATGTTGCTATAAGATGTAATTAGGTGAATTAAACGACCTTAAGAATCATGTTATGATCCTTACTGGATCATAATATGAACCTTGAAATTCATGCCTTTACACCGCCTCCGTAAGGACATGGCATCGTCCCGAGGCCCTAAGGCCTCAGGGACCTTATTCTCCTGTATCCAACATTTTTTTTCCATATCCAACAATACAAATCTGATTTTTTTAGTAATCAATTCCGGAAAAAATTAACATCAAACACCCCTATTTATATTAATATTTAAGTTATTTTTATTATAAAATTATATACAAAGATTTATGTATCATGGTGTTTTAAGATGGAATAAGGTGAGTTAATATGACTGAACACAATAAACAAAAATACACGAGTTCAATGGATGTGGTGGATAAAAATGGTGATCTCCTGGGAGCTGTGTGTGTTACACCATCTAAGGAAATTGGTAAAAGAGATATCCTGTTAATGGATGAAAAAGCAGGCACACAATCAGTCCGAAGCACTACTGAACTAATAAATATGCTCTCCAAAAAAAATGTGCCATATGATGAAAGAAAAATGGTACTGGACTTTTTAGCTGAAAGACTGAGAGTTTTAGAACAGGAATTAGCAATCAACACTTTAAAATCATTGAACGAACAAAAAAAGAATAAATAATGACCATTAGTTTTTTTTTTACATTACAAAAAAATACAATTCCATAAATCAATATTTGTCAATTTAAATGAATTAGAAATATAAATGCATCTGGAGGAGGGGTCTACATTTACAGGGGATAATAATCAACCTAAAAAAGAAACTCCGGGATTACTTGGATTGGATGCTATAATCAACTGTTCACCATTACCACAATTTGTGATTGATAGGGATCATAAAGTCATCTACTGGAACCGGGCACTGGAAGAATACAGCCAAATAAATGCCTGTGACATCATCGGCACAGATAAACACTGGAAAGCATTTTACAATTCAAAAAGACCATGCATGGTTGATTTACTGGTAGATGAAGATATGGAAGGGTTGTCATACTGGTTCCCTGATAATTGCAAAATGTCCGAACTGGTTGAAGGGGCTTACGAAGCTGAAAATTTTTATCCCAACATGGGACAGAATGGTAAATATTTACATTTCACTACATCAGCTATTAAAGACCACGAGGGTAATGTTGTTGGTGGTTTAGAATCTTTTGAAGATATAACTCAGCGTAAACTGGCTGAAAAGGATCTTCAGGAAAGTGAAGAGAAATTCAGGAGCCTGGTTGAAAACCTTAATGTCGGTGTTTACCGCAACACCATTGATCCCGGTGGTTACTTTATACAGGTAAACCCTGCTTTTGCCCGAATGTTTGGATATGACTCCACCAGTGAAATAAGGGAAATTAAGGTTATAAATTTTTACAGGGACCCCCACCTGAGAAAACTATTTTTGGAAGATTTAAAGAGGGAAGGATCAGTCATTGACCGAGAATTACATCTTAAAAAGAAAAATAACCGTCCTATATGGGTATCAGTTTCAGCTCAAGCACATTATGATGAGAATGGTTCCATTGACTGGATTGATGGAATAATAGAAGACATTACCCATCGTAAACTTGCTGAAAAAACACTCCAAAAGAGTGAGAAACGATACCGTTCCATTGTGGAAAATATAAACGATGGTTTCTGTATCCATGATTTTCATGGAAACATAACTGACTGTAATGAAAACTTCGCCCAGATGCTAGGTTCGACTACCGAAGAGATGATTGGAACTAACCTTGATGAGTTCAGCAGCACTGAAATGATGCTTGAAAAGAATAATGTGGTGGAAGAACTAAAAAACAAGGGAATCGTTGAATTTGATGCAGATTTCAAACAAAAAAATGGCAATATACGTTATTACAACATCAAGTCAAGTGTTGTTTCCCGTGAAGGTGACGGGCAGGTGCATAGTTTCCTCAGAGACGTGACCAAACGCAGAGAAATGGAAGAAATACTACATGAAAGTGAAAACACAGCCCAGAAACGTCTCCTGGAGATTGAGGCTATTTACAATTCAGCACCAATTGGGTTATGCGTTTTAGATCGTAACCTGCGTTTCGTGCGTATCAATGACCGGATGGCTGAAATAAATGGTTTTTCTTCAAAAGAACATATGGGAAAGACCATCCATGAAATAATACCGGATCTGGCTGAACAGGCTGAAGCTGTAGCTAAAGAAATATTCGAAACAAAAAAAACAGTTATAGGCAGGGAATTTAATGGGATAACTCCAGCCCAGCCTGGCGTTCTCAGGACATGGATAGAGCAATGGTATCCTCTTAAAGATTCTTCCAGTCAAATTATTGGTATAAACGTGGCAGCTCTGGAAATAACTGAAATAAAAAAGGCAAATAAAGCCCTTAAAAAATCTGAAGAAAAATTACGTCTGGCTATTGAAGGAGCCGGTGCAAGGATGTGGTTCTGGGATCTTAAAAACGACATGATTGAATGGACTGATGAATACGAACATATTTTTGGAGTTAATCCCGACCCGGACACATCTTTCAGTACTATTTTAAATGTAGTACACCCAGATGACCGGGAAAAAGTAGAACAAGCCATCCAAAGGACACTTCAGTACGGTGAAGATTTCAAGGTAGAAATGAGGATCATCTGGCAGGATGGAACAGTACACTGGGCTTATTCACTGGGAAAATTGTTATATGATCTTCAGGGTAAACCCAAAGAGATAATAGGTATTGCCATTAATACCACCCCCAGTAGAATCGCAGAACAGGAACTACAGGAAACCTTAAAACAGTTGAAAAGATCCAATGCTGAGCTGGAGCAGTTTGCCTACGTGGCAAGCCACGACCTCCAGGAACCCCTTAGAATGATAACCAGTTTTCTCCAGCTCCTGCAACGTCGTTATGAACACCAACTTGATTCTGATGCAAATGAATTTATCCAGTTCGCTGTGGATGGAGCTGCTCGAATGCAGGAACTGGTAAACGATCTTTTAGCCTATTCCAGGATTGAACGAAAAACTGGCAAATTTAAGGATGTGGACACTGAAGATATCCTGAAACAGATAACCTTTGACTCCAGACTGTTAATTGAAGAAAATAACGCTGATATCAGTTATAATAACCTTCCAGTGGTACATGCTGATTATCCCCAGATGGTGCAGGTTTTCCAGAACCTCATAGCAAACTCAATCAAATACAATGACCAGGAACGTCCCACTATACACATTTCTGCAGAAAAAAAGGATAATGACTGGCTTTTTAAAGTTAAAGATAATGGTATAGGGATTGATCCCAAACATGGAGAACGAGTGTTCAAAATATTTCAGCGTCTCCACGCCCGGGACGAATACGAGGGGACAGGTATTGGTTTAGCCATTGTAAAAAGGATTGTTGAAAGACATGGAGGTGTGATCTGGTATGATTCCCAACCAGGCCAAGGATCGACTTTTTATTTCAACATTCCCCAGGGAGATGTGAAATATGAAATATGAATTGTTTAAATCAGTGGAAGTACTGCTGGTTGAGGATAATCCTGGAGATGTACGTTTGATCCAGGAAGTATTCAAGGAAGCAAAAATTAAAAATGTATTGCATGTGGCACGTGATGGAGAAGAAGCAATGAAAATGCTCCATCTGGAAGGGAACCCCCCTAGCCGCCTTCCGGACTTGATATTGCTGGATTTAAACCTGCCAAAAAAGGATGGGAGAGATGTTTTAAAGGAAATAAAAAAAGACGAAAAATTGAAATGTATCCCAGTAGTGGTTTTAACCAGTTCCATCCGGGATGAAGATCTGATTGAAACTTATAAGAATAACGCCAATTGTTACATAGCAAAACCAGTAGACTTGGACCAGTTAATCAAGGTGGTTCAAAATATTGGTGAATTCTGGCTGGATATTGTAAAGCTGCCACCCCGATAAAGGGTTATAATAAGTAAGAATCAATGGAATTAAATGACAAATCAGAGTAATACAATAATGATTAAAAGAAATCATTAATGACAAAATTGAGATAAAAAAATCATAAGTAAATAATGATTTAAAAAATCATTAGGCGATAATATGAGGATTAAAGGAAAAATAAACGTTCTCCTGGTGGAAGATAACCCAGGGGATGCGGTGATTATAAATGAAATGTTCAGGGAGATCCCTAAAATTCAATTCAATATTTTCCATGCACAGCGTCTTTCGGAAGGATTGGAAGCCATAAGTAAAAATGATTTTCATATAGTTTTACTGGATCTTCAATTACCAGATAGCCAGGGTATTGAAACTTTTAACCATATCCACAACCAGGCCCCAGAAATTCCCATAATAATACTAACCGGACTGGAAGATGAGGACTTTGCCATAGATATTGTGGGTGAAGGTGCTCAGGACTATCTGGTTAAGGGACAGGTGGATAGTAAGTTACTGGCTCGGTGCATAAATTATTCCATTGAACGGAAGCATATAGAACACCAGTTAAGGGAAAGTGAGGAAAAGTACCGTTTAATGGTGGAAAAAATTCATTCAGGTGTTTTTTTTGTTGATTCCAGGAATCAGTTGAGCTATGTTAATAAACAGATGGCTAAAATGTTGGGTTTTAAGGTAACGGAGATGATCAATAAAGACATTTCCCAGTTCACCAATGCAGAAGGAGAGTCCTGCTTCAAAAAACATTTACAAAAAATCAAAAAGGGACGGGAATACAGGAAAAAATTAGCTCAAACCTATGAATTAGAATTTTTAAACAGGAAAGGTTCCAGTATATGGGTTCTAGTATCTACAAACCCATTGTTCAACCCCAATGGCGAATATTTGGGTGCTATATCCATTATGACCGACATCAGCTCTCGTAAAGGGATTGAAAAATCTATGATGGATGCCATGATTGAAAAAGACCGGGACTTCTTTATGATAATGGGAAATATGGTGGAAGCCATGAAACCCCTCATTCACAAAAGCAATATGAAAAGTCATGTTATTGATGAATTTGATGATAAATTCACCTAGGATAAAATGAACCCCAAATAAACTATATCTTTATATTTGTACGATAATGAAATTTTGTACGATAATGAAATGATCCCCATTTTTTAGATCATGATACCCTTCATAATCTTAGATTATCATATCTTTTTTTCATATAAAACCGTGCCAAGGGATATAATAATCGTTGCCACAAGTTAAAATTATGAAAGAAACCAACATAATCCAATGGATCACTGTTACCATATATCCTATCCACGATCCACGAATAATCTCCAGTCAGTTCCCATAAAAATCTATTGACTATACCTGACTTCAGTTTATTTTTAAATTCACTTTTTGCCAGTTCCCCATAATCTTCATTATGGATCAGGGCCTTTGCAGCAAGAAACCCGGAAGTTACCGCACTTCTTATACCAAAACCCCATAAGAAATCCTGAATTCCTGCAGCTTCACCCACATATAATTTTCCATTCCTTTCGAAGATATTCTGATTGGAAAAACAACCCACACCCCCTGAAGGATAGATATTAGTGGATTTGAAATCAGTTAATTCTTTAAAAACCTTATTTGTATTGCTGAAGCACTGATTAAGAAGATGGAAATCATGGAATAATACGGTGGAAATGGTTCCATATCCTCCAGTCACTAAAAGATAGGAGTAACCCTTAAATGCCAGATTATCATTGACCAAGGCCAGGGCCACATCATTCATATCTGTCTCGAAAACGGCACCCCTGGCTGCAGCGAATATTTCCAGGGGAATATGACCGATGGCAATAATGTTTGCCTCATCATAGGGGATTGTCTCACCAAAGTGAATGTCAACCCCCAGATCCAGTGCCTGCTCCTTTAATCCATGGTCCAGAGTTCCCTCCAGAGACCCTCTTCTCACCAGATAAAAGGCAGGCCTATCCAGATGGAAATTCCAAAAACTATCCCCATTGGAAAGAGTAAAACTTGTAAAGGGACTATAATCGAAATTAGACTTGATATTCATCTTTTTAAAGCTTTTCAGAATATCTTCATTCACTGTCCAGTTTTCAAGTCCCTGAAAATCTCCATTGAAACGCTTGCCTACATCCTGATTCTTTTCATAAATAGAAATCTGGAAATCTTCCCTGGCAAGATTAATTGCAGCAGATAATCCTGCTGGACCTGCACCAAGGATATTTACCATTCTCATGGCTAATAATTTGTTAGAAGTTGATAAAACATTTTTTTATAAAAAAATCCAATTAATCATAATAATTAACATCAAAATATGATTATTTTATGAATATTTCATGGAGTTTGAATATTTACTCAGAATAATTTGAATATCACCCTGAAAAATCAGCCCATAAGCTAAAAGTTTATATTGTAAAACAGCAAAACTATTGTCTTAGTCCCTTGGTGTAGTGGCAATCATGTGAGACTCTGGATCTCGCGACAGCGGTTCGACTCCGCTAGGGACTATCCTTTTTTCATCTCATTTACAATTTTTATATATCAATTAACATCGTTCATTAGATGCCTATAACAATTTCATAGATAGATCTAAAAACATAACACCTATCTTATAATTTAAAAAACCAGTTTTTAGGTAAAAAGAGATTTTTAGAATTAGAGATTATCCATATAATTATCAGAAATTACGGAATACACTATTAATAGTTCAAGACTCTCTAAAAGAAAATAGATCTCCTTAAAAGATAATGAATAGCCCTAAATGATAATAAGTAAAGAGTTAACCATACTATTATTAGGTGAATGGTTTTTTCATTGTTTAAGGTTTTTGTGTAAAGATTTTACGAAACATCATTTACTATTTATACAAACATATAAAGGAAGTATTGAACAATTTAAATATTAATATACCTAATATGAATGCTGCTTTAAATCATTAGTTTACATTTTAACAGAGGATTTCTAATGAAAGGTGAAGATGTTTGTGATGTTCAATGCATCAACGAAGATTCAGTAAGGGAAGTTAAATCACAAATGCTCGATGATGAAACCTTTCAAATGATTTCTGACAATTTCAAAGTACTCAGTGATCCCACCAGATTAAAAATACTTTACGCCCTCATACTAAAAGAGATTTGTGTATGTGACTTAGCCGCAGTCTTGGAAATGACGGACTCTGCAATATCCCATCAGCTCAGATTATTAAGGCATAGAAATCTGGTTAAATTCCGTAAAAAAGGAAAAATGGCGTATTATTCCATTTCTGATAAGCGAGTTATTGACATGATCAAAATGGAATCAGAACTCACCACAAATAAAATGGAATCAGAACCACCCATAAATAGATAGTGAATCAAAAACTTACCCATTGGGAAAAAATTGATTATAAGCTAAATTTTTTAATGAATTATTTGTTTAATTGTTAAAAAGAGATAGAATAATATAGAATTATGATATGAAAATATAAAAAACAGTCATATATAGTATAAAGGGGCTTGTATTAGAAAAATCTGGGGGGATACAAGAATATTTGGAATAAAAAGGAAATATTTGATAAATAATTTCCAGTTTAAAGAGGTAATTTAATGAAATGGTTATTAGTGGTACTGGCAGTTTTCCTGCTGATAGTAGGTTATGCATATGTTTCGACCATGAACGGTCCAATCACACCAGAAGGTAGACTTGCATTTGTAAAAGTCGCCAATCCTGACATGTACCCCGGACACCTTCACTCCCTAATGCTGGCTAAATTTGCCAATGAAAGTGGTTCTAAATCCATTCTGGTGGTGCATTTTGCCGGTGACTCCAATTACCGTTGCTACAACGAAAGTGGTGTTGAGATTCTGGAACTGGCCTTCGTGGATACTCAGGGTACCGGTGCTGAAGGAAATACCAACTACTGGGATTCACTTAAAATAGCATTATTCGGTGCTCCAGATGGCCGATATCAGTACAAAACAGATGGTAAGGTATTCACCAACCTGGATGATGCCCTGAACTATCTGTATGCCCTTGCCAAAAAGAATGGGCAAAATGGCCCCATACCCATGTACTGGCATGGAACTGCACGTAAAGACAATCCCATGTTTGCTCAAGGATGCGGATTCCCATTGTACTTTGACATTGTAAGGAGACAGTACGGAATTATACCCGCCTATGTTTACACTTTAAGAGGAATGTTAATGCCCTACTTCAAAGACCCCTATGCGACATTTGAACTGCAGCATGCCTCAGAACTGCAAAACTACTACCAGGAAGGTATGATAAACTTCAAATAAAACAAAAATAAGGTGATTCATCCTAGATATCAGGAATGAATCATCTGGATATTTTTTTTAAAAATAGATTAGATTTTTTATTAAAATATTTATAAATTATTTTTCCTTTTTACCCATTCCGCTTTTTTCTAATGCTTCAAATATAAAACGGGGTTTGCACCCATATTTATCAATGCAGGATCTTACCTCTTCTTCTTCCACATCCGGGAAATTGTTTTGAACTATTTGAACGGTTTCTTCCTCTGAATAGGATATCCGGATAATCTCAAAAAAGAGGTTCATGAAAAAGACGAAAATATGAGACATGATACTGAAATCAGTGAGTAGATCATATTTCACACCCCGGAACTTGATCATGAAGGCCGTCTGGATCACCACGTTAACCTTCTCGAGATCCCCCCGGTGTTTTAAATACTCTCTGAATACTTTAATATAAAACGGGAATGCTTTAATTCCATTATTTTCTGTCCATAGGCTTAATCCAAACTTATCTTTATCTAAAAATTCGGAGTCAAGGAGTTTATCTGCCAGTAACACTGCATCGTATTCAGCTACTTTCCGGTATATTTCTTCATTGGTTTTAACACCCAGATCCAATCGGAGGGTTTTAAAAAACTCACGGAATACCTCTGAAGAACTCATGTTCATGTTATCCAGAAACAGGGTGGGATCGTAAACATTAAGATCAAGGATCTTCAGGGCAGAATAGATATTGGCAGATTTACCTGTACCAGGAGTCCCGATTATAAGCACGAATCTCCCCTTCCTATTTTTCAGACTGCGGAACATACGATATATCTTCCGAAAAGACCGGGTGAATACAAAGTCATTACTGTCCCCTTCTGACTGTACCCTATATTCTGCCATGTTATTAATTATGAGTCCATAATATAAATCCACTTATCCTTGATTTACTCACTTGGTGATCACTAGATCAGGATAGAAAAAGTTAATGATCCCCCATGAAACCCATTTACAATAATAATTTAATATCACTTAATACAGCAGATTTTTGTTATTTCCCATTAAGTAAAAAGGAAATTTAGAAAGAAAAGAAATATTTCCCAAGGTAATCAATATTAACTCTTAATATCATCTAAATTTTTATTCTAAACTTTATCTAACCAACAATGATTCAATTAATCTAAATTAATATGTTATGTGTACTATTAAACCTTTTATTTAGACGGTTTTTTATAAAACTTTATATTACCATATTATTGATGGATATTCATGGATATTCTTGGAAGATTTGAAATTCTTTAGTTTTAATCATAATAGATTCTCAAATATCCGTTCCAAAACGAATACATTCCAGGATGTTCATTGAAAATGGAATTCAAAGATGAAAAAAAGTCCTCAATAAATCCATCTACAATTTAAAAGATTTTAAGGGGTTTTTTGGAGATTGGAGCGATAAAAATGATTGGTAGAGTTCTTAAAGATCTAGGTAGGATTCAAGGGGTAAGTGGATCACTGGTTGTTGGAAAGGATGGGTTAATTATTGAAAGAGATGTTTCTTCAGACATTGACTCAGAACTGGTAGGGGCCATGTCTTCAGCTGTTTTTGGTACAGCAGAACGATCTTCAGAAGAAATGAAACACGAAAAACTCCAACAAGTCATGATAGAAGGTAATAAAGGTAAAACACTCATGATAGATTCTGGAGAAGCAATTTTAGCTGTTATTACAGACACAAATATAAATCTAGGATTAATACGCCTTGAAATGAAAAGAAGTTCAGAACGAATAATAGAACTGATCAAAGGGTGATCACATGCCAGAATATACCAATTACAATGAATACCTAGAAAACATGGGTTTAATCTTAAAAGAAGGCGCTAGTATCTTATGTTTGAGCCCAGAATCAGATGTTAACAGACCTGGTCCGTTTTGCGAAGAAAGGAAAACCCTGGTTTCTGCCAATTCTGTGGGTGCCCTAAGATCGATTATCATTACTGGAAGTAAACAGTTTGGAATAGGAACCATCGGATCAATACTCAGAATAGCAGGAGGTGAGTTTTCAACTTTAAGAGCCACTCAAATGATAGAATCAGGAAAAATTGAAAAAGGAAATGTTCAAAGCTGGCTAGACCTGGTCAAATTCGATTTTAAAAACTGGGGTTATGGTATTTTAACCACCGAGAGTATTGAAGATGAAAAAATCGTAGTTAAACTTGATGAAAGTATGAGCTCTGCCGGAATACCCAACATGGGTAACGCAGTATGCTACTATGAAGGTGGGAGAATAACAGGAGGTCTTTCCCAGGTAACCGATGAAAAATGGCAGTTTGTAGAAACAAACTGCTGGGGAGTGGGAGATGACTTCTGCAGATTCGAAATAACCAAGATTTAACCTAAGAGATATACCTAAGAGATATAGATTAAATCTTAAATTATAAAACTATTTTTTAAAACCAGTACCCCTTTAAAAACCTATACCCAATTTTTAAAAATATATTAGGATTTAGATCCTAAATAACATTCATTCTTATTTTTTGGACTGAAAAACTATAAATCGTAGCATAACTGCCTTTTTTAACCCCCAAATTTCCATTAGAACAGCCGTTATTTTTTTAGAACAAATATTATAATCTTTAAAAAAAATATTTATGGAAAAGTTTTAATAATTTTATCCGAAAAGTTTTAATAAAGTAGAATTTAAAGATATTATACGCTAAATGAAGGATATTTTGTATTCTAAAATTTAAAAAGCTTATTGAACATCTTTATCAAAAAAATAAGACTTGTAAAATCATCACTTAGAAAAAAATATCACTTAGAAAAAATTTTTATTAATCACTTAAAAATACGGTGTTTTATATGGAAACTGTTAACATTCTCGTCGAGGCCTTGCCTTACATCAAAAAATTTCACAAGAAAAAGATCATGATTAAATACGGCGGCCACGCCATGATCGACTCCACTGCCAAGAGCTCCACTGCCCGGGACACAGTTCTCTTAAAATATGTGGGAATGAAACCTATAGTCGTCCACGGAGGAGGTCCTGAAATCTCCCGTTCCATGAATAAACTTGGTAAAGAACCCAAATTTATAGGAGGACTCAGGGTGACAGACCAGGAAACCATGGATATCGTGAAAATGGTCCTGGTGGGAAAAATAAGCACTGAAATCGTAGCCAATATCGGCCTCCATGGAGGTAAAGGTGTGGGACTCTCTGGTAAAGACAACTTACTCCTGAAAGCTCGTAAACGCTCACCACAAGTAGTGGTAAATCAGGAGACAGGCGAAGAACAGATGGTAGACCTGGGACTGGTGGGAGAGATAGAATCCATCAACCCCGAAATCCTGGATGTTCTAACTGATAACGATTACATACCTGTCATCAGCCCTATAGGGGTGGATGACAAGGCTGATACCTTGAATTTAAACGCAGACACCGTAGCTGGTGAAGTTGGTGGTGAGATAGGGGCAGAAAAGCTTATAATCCTCACCGACGTACCGGGGATCCTGCGCGACCCCTCAGACCCTGACAGTCTCATTAGAAGGGCCACCATATCCGAAGTTGAAGAACTGATTGCAGATGGCACTGTTCGTGATGGTATGCTGCCTAAGGTCAAAACCTGCATATGTGCCCTGGAAAATGGTGTTAAATCAACCCACATAATTGATGGTAGGATTAAACACAGCATACTCCTGGAAATATTCACCAAAGAGGGTATTGGGACTATGATTACCAAGTAATGCTCCCTTAATTTAATCCCTATTCTTTTTTTTAATATACTTGAAGATTGAAGAGTATTAATCAGAAATAAAGGTACTATGTCTGGATTAAAAGATACTTATCAAAAATTAAGAGAATTTACCAAGAATTAAAACATACCTATCAAAAAGGAAAAAGTGCTTATCATGGATTGAAGGATTCTTTCAAAAATGTGATTAAAAAAGTTATTTAATAATTTAACGAGGGGATTGCAATGAAAATAGCCATAGTTACAGACGGACCTTACGGTGAACGGGCATACGCAACTATAAAGGAAGAATTTGACTGTGATTACATTGTAATGGAAGCACCAGCTTCTACCTTCATGGATGAAATAGAACTGCCACCTGAAACCATGTCCCAACTGGAAAAGGCAGATATTGTTCTAACCTATGTATTACACCCCGATCTTACCCTCGACCTGGTGGATGCTCTTCATGATAATGTAGACTGGATAATTGTTGGTGCCTGGAGAGGAGAAGGTTTCAAAAACCAGTTGGAAAACTATGGTAATGTAACCTGCCCTGAGAACATGTGCGACCTCACTGAGAATGGTATTCCAATCTTTGATGAATTTGTATCCAAGTTTGGCAGACCTGTGGTCAGGGTTAATTGCCAGGGTGATAAGGTAGTTGATGTGGAGGTTCTCCGCTGCTCCCCCTGTGGCAGCACCCACTTCGTAGCTGAGGAAATGGTGGGAGAGAAAACCGAAACCTTGCCTATTAAAGCAGGCCTTAGAATACAACATTATCCCTGCCGTGCACCTAAAATGAGACTTTTCACCGATGATGAGTGTAAGAAGGAAATGGCTGCTAACTTTCATAAAGAAGCTTTTCAGGAAGCATTGAAAGAAAAGAAAGAAAAAAAATGATTATTTTTCTTAATACTGTTTAAATAACACATTTTTCAATATATTATATAAATTTACCAGAAAATTACTGCCATTGACTTCTAACTTTATTGAATTTATCCTGTAAATTAGATTGTGATACATTTTTGATGAACACTGGTTTGGTGTCATCACCAGTAACCTGATTTGGGAATTCGAAAAACAGGGAGTATCCTGGTTCGTAAGCTGCAGAGTGGAATAGTACAGCCCGGTGGTTGGGATCCTTTTTAAGCCAGTCTTTCACTGGACCCTTATCTTTATCGCTTAAAACACGCACAGCTATAATTTTAGCCCCTGTTTTCTGGGCTTCATCAACCACTTTATTGGTTTGCCCGGTATTGGCATCTACAATAACCTTATCCAACTTTACTCCGTAGGTTTTCTCAAAACCATCAAAGTAACGTTTGGGTGTGTCACAGTACTGGTCAGGATATCCTTTTATGGTGGTCTGAACAATGATCTTTTCTTTTAGATTCATGGAGATAGGTTGGGCTCCGATAACTGCACCTTTACCATCTTTAAGTGCCCGGACTGGCATGGTTCCCAGTGAAGTTCCTGATGCATTCTTATCCAGTAATTCAAATGTGAAACGGTCACAGGGTGCGTAACAGTTAATACCCTTAGTATTCATGTATCCTTCAGCCTGAGCCTTACCTGGCAGATCTCCACAGGCCACCACCAGATAAGCCTTATTTTTAACAGCATCAGGGACCATAACATTCATACCATGGGTAACAGTGGCCAGTCTAGTTCCATCAGTTGAAGGTTGAGATCTTAAATCCGTCATTTTACCCGGATCAACTGCGTAAACATAATTTCCCTTATCATCAGGACCATACCATGTGTTGTTGATCTTCTTAACCGGCACATTGGTGGCAGGTATAACCGTTACATTGGCATATTTCATTAGTTCCTGCACCCTTGCACCTTCCATCCAAGGGACCAATTGCGAGGGGGAAGTAGGTCTAAAATCTGAGTTTAGACTGTTGTTGAGTTTACTGCCTGGATCCTTAGTCACACGATCTACTTGTGTGACCACAGTTGCCCCCTGAGGAACTGTAATGTTAGTAGCACCAAGAACCACCATAGAAGCATTCTGAGGGGCTGCCTGAACATCAGCAAAGTAGTTCTGGTTATTGTTATTGGTGGAGTTAGCTCCCTGAGCATTACCTAGGGGATTTAAAACACCAATAGCTACTCCTGCCGCAACTAATAAAAAAACAAAGATAATACCTGCTAAAATTTTGCGGTTAACTGCTAACTTCAATCCAAAACCTGAAGAAGATGATGAATGTAGTGAATCTGTATCACTGACATACCTCAAATTTCCACCACAAGAACATCCTGAAAAATCACTAGGTGACTCCCCCGGTTTCAATCTGTATTTTCCATGACACCTGTCACAAATTAAATATCCCAAGCCCCTCACCCACAATGTTACTAATATTTTATGGTATAATGTATCTCATAATATATAAATTCAACTGGTTACTGCACCATGGCAATATGAATAATAATCATTAAAAATAGGTAATTAATATAATTTCAAAATAGATTTCACGCCCTAAAATAAACAGTTACGGCCACCACCACCTGCTATGCTGGTGTTATTATTAGTTTTTCAATCATATTATTGTGCTCTAATCACAATAAAACCTACAAATAGTGATCATTATGAAAATAAAAACTAAAAAATCCTTAATATTACCTGAAATCATTATGAAAATAAAAATCCCTTAGTCCCAATACCCTCTCAAACAAAACTAAAAAAATCTCAGAGGCCTATAAACTAAATACAAACTATCATAATCAGCGCAAATCCTAAGAATTTAAATTGTGCACATATAGAATTTAAATTGTGTAATAATTTAATTAGAATTAAAGTAGTGAAATATTTAATTAGAATTTAATTAGAATTAAAGTTGTGTAATATTTAATAGGCCAGTCCACCCAAGAAAGGTATGTGAGAAATATGTTAAAAGTAGCGATTATCGGAGCCAGTGGTTACACTGGAGGGGAACTTTTAAGGTTCCTCAAGGACCATGGAAAGGTGGAAGTGGTAGCTGCTACTTCCAGGCAGTACGCAGGTACACCTGTTCGAAAGGTGCATCCACATCTTCAGAGTTTGGATTTAAAATTTGAAGACAAAAAACCCGGAGAATTAGATGCAGACCTGGTGTTTACTGCCACACCACACGGGGCTTCCATGAACATAGTCCCCCAACTGGTGGAAACAGGAGTTAAAGTGGTTGACTTGAGTGGAGACTACCGTTTTGATGATATCAGTATTTACGAGAAATGGTACGGCCTTAAACACAAAAAACCTCTTGATGCAGTTTACGGGTTACCTGAAATGTACCGGGAGGAGATCAAAAGAGCTAATCTGGTTGCTAACCCTGGATGTTATCCCACAGGTTCCATTCTGGCAGGTATTCCCCTGGTAAAAGAAGGGTTAGTGGACACCATTATAGCCGATTCAAAAAGTGGTGTGAGTGGTGCGGGAATTAAACCCACCCCTGCAACACATTATCCCAATATCAGTGATAATATAGTGCCCTACGCAGTCACCACCCACCGTCACATGCCTGAGATTCAGGAAAAACTCCAGAAATTCGGTGATGTTCGTGTTTCATTCACACCCCACCTGGTACCAGTCATCAGAGGCATTATAACCACCCTCCACTCATTTCCCAACCAGGAAGTTACCCCAGAAGAGATTTTCCAGCTGTATAAAAAACAGTACCAGAATGAACCATTTGTACGTGTGCTGGATGTAGGTGAAATTCCACGCTTAAGTTCAGTACGAGGATCTAACTTCTGTCATATAGGTTGCTTTGAAATAGATGACAATGGTAGGCTGGTTGTTGTTTCTGCCATCGACAATATAGCCAAAGGCGCTTCCGGTGCAGCAGTGGCCAACATGAACCTCATGTGCGGATTCCCGGAAACCATGTCACTGGAAGGTTGTGGTTTACATCCCTAAAGGGGTTTAAATCATTAAAATCAGGTTTATATCACAAATAGGGTTTAAATACCCCTCTTATTTTTGGGGACCATTCATCCCTAAACCTTTATAAAGTTTGATCCATATATTTTATGAGAAGAAGATAAAAAAGTGAGAAATTCAGCTTAAAACTTAGTAACACCATTAATTCTCCACATAAACAGAGATTAACATCATTGTAGAATTATTATCATTTACAATTGAGTTTCAAAATTTCTGAGTCTTGAAAATGTTTACTAAGTTAGAGAAAATGTCGCTTTTGTTTAAAAAAACTCTTATTATTTATGAGTTTTGAGGTAAATTATGAAAACCATGATCCTGTTTTACTCACGAACCAGGAAAACTGCCCTGGTAGCCAAGACACTGGCCCAGGAAGTTAACGCAGATTATTTGGAAATAACCGACCTGAATAACAGAGCAGGGGCCATGAATTATATTAAAGCTTCAGTGGATGCATTCCGTGAAAATAAAACTTTAATAAACCCTGAATCCGTGGATCTAACTGATTATGATCTGATATATGTGGGGAGTCCCACCTGGGCTGCTAAACCTGCACCAGCAATAGTAACCCTCATTGATCAGTGCAACTTCCAGGATAAGGATGTGATCCTTTTTGCCACCATGGGAAGTTCAGGTGGCCGGAAGGTAATTGAAAGAATGAGGGAGAAAATAGAGCCACGTGGAGGGCGTATGATCAAATCATTCCAGGTTAAAACCGGCAACAAAAAAACGGACGAACTCGTTGAAGATGTTAAAACCATTGTCAAGGAGGAAGACCTCCCTATATATGGAATATAGATCCTAAGAGTTCACAGAATAGAGTATACAAAAAATATGTTTTAATATCATAACTGGAGTGACAATATTATTAAATGAAGTTTAACTAATATGAATGAAGTGTATATCCACTAACGAAGTGTATACTTTACAATTAGTTAAACAGTAATACGAAAATCTCCAGAGGAAGTATCTCCAGAGAATATTCAAATCCTTAATAGCAATCTCTTCAAAATTTAAAAAACATGACAATAAAGACTGGTGATTAAATTGATAACATTTGAAAGGTTACTGGAATCATACAAACCACTCATCGCCATTCCAGTGGTGATCACCATCATTGCCCTTATAATTATAGCCACAATGGGCCTTAATCAGGGCATCGAGCTTAAAGGTGGGACAGTGGCAGTTATACAGCTGGAAAAATCCATTAGTCAGGATGAACTTCAATCACTTATTAGTACAGGTTTACAAAATCAAACTGTGGATGTTAAATCTATAACTAATAATCAGGCCACAGTGGACATTGTAGGCGATACAGATGTGGTTAAATTAACATCCGTATTAAAGGGTACTGGGAATATAACCAGTTATAAATCTGTAGGGGCAATTTTAAGTCAACAATCATTGACCCAAATATATTATGCTCTGGCTTTTGCATTCATCTTCATGAGCATTACTGTATTCATCATTTTCCGTAACGTCGTACCCAGCCTGGCGGTTATTTTTGCTGCTCTTTCGGATATAATCATTGCCATTGGGGGAATGAGCCTTTTTGGCATACCACTATCGATTGCTTCTGTGGGGGCACTGTTAATGCTTATTGGTTACAGTGTAGACACAGACATACTCCTCACCACCAGAGTACTTAAAAGGAAAGAAGGCACTGTGACTCAAAGGGCAATTGAAGCAATGAAAACCGGGTTAACCATGGCTGCCGCAGCAATTGGATCCATGGCAGCATTGTACCTGGTGGTTGTTTTCTTAATACCCGCAGCTCAGACCCTGGCAGATATTGCTGCCGTCCTTATCATTGGACTGGTAGCTGATATCATGGCTACCTGGCTAATGAACCTTGGAATATTGAGATGGTACACGGAGGCACGCAAATGAATTTCAAAGAATTCCTCAAAGACAAAAGAGTACTACTCATGATCGTGCTGGTTATTGCTAGCATAGGTGCCATCTCCATTTTAGGTATACAACAGGGTTTAGACCTAAAAGGTGGTTCCACCATACAGTTACAGCTGGAACAACCAGTTGACACCGCAACCATGAACACGGTCACCGCAGTACTGGATAAACGATTAAACATTTTTGGTGTTAAAGATGTTAAAGTGTATCCCAGTGGAAACCAGAATGTTATTGTGGAGATAGCGGGGGTTGAACCAGATGATGTGGCCAAGATCGTTGGAAGTAACGGTAAGTTCGAGGCCAAAATCAACAACCAAACTGCCCTGCTGGGATCAGACATCACACAGGTGAAAACTTACCAGGTAACAGGAAACGAATGGCAGGTTCCATTCACTGTATCATTGGAGGGTGCCAATCGATTTGCCCAGGTTGCCAAAGGTCAAGCCGGAGTTCCGGTGGAAATGTACCTGGATGATCAGTTGATAACTTCTCCAGAGGTTGCCGATGAACTGGCCACTGGACAGGCATCTACCGATGTGATGATCAGTGGAACTGAAGCCACCAAGGAAGAAGCACAAACCGAAGCCAAAAGCATTCACACTCTCTTACAATCAGGTGCGTTGCCAGTTAAAGTTAAAATTGTAGGAGTCAGCAGTGTTTCCGCAGAGTTAGGTGATCAGTTCATAAATGGTGCACTTATAGCTGGTGTTTTAGCCCTTCTGGTTATTGCGGCCATTATAATCATAAGGTACCGTAACCCAATACTGGTTATTCCCATCATGTTAACCAGTATCGCTGAACTTATCCTGATACTGGGAACTGCGGCGGTGGTTCACTGGAACATAGATCTGGCAGCTATTGCTGGTATACTGGCTGCCATTGGTACCGGGGTGGATGACCAGATCATCATCACCGATGAGGTGATCAAGGGATTCAGTGAGAAGAAAAAGATCGCTGGTGTGCGTAAACATATAAAAAGCGCATTCTTCATCATATTCGCTGCAGCCGGAACCCTTATTGCTGCCATGTTACCACTGTTCTATATAGGGTTCAGCAGGGGAGCCACAGGAATAGGTGTGCTTTCTGGATTTGCATTCACCACAGTTCTGGGAGTTCTTATTGGAATATTCATCACCAGACCAGTGTACGCCAAGTTCATTGAAATGATGCTGGATACAAAATAGGAACCATCAACACTCCTATTTTTTTAATAATCCCATATTTCCCCCTTTTTTTAAATATTTTTTAAAAAATTCCTAAGTTTCCATTGATTTTTTAATTTTTTAAAAATTTGAAATTTTTTTTAAATTTGAATTCATCTACATGGATTTTTTATAATTGAATTTTCACTTAACTGAATTCTAATTAAGCTGGTTAACTGTCATGAAGATTTAGGGCTCATTGTCATAGGGGATAATCTTATAAAATATCATCAGAATATATTTCTCATAGAAATAAGAAAGGGTTAAACATGAAAACTCCCCGGGAATTGAAGGTAAAACCCATTAAAAATGGGACAGTTATTGACCATATAAGTGCTAACAAAGCTCTTAGAGTCCTTAAAATACTGGGGCTGCCCAGTCCGAAAATATCGGTGACTCTGGCCATGAATGTGCAGTCCAGCCAAATGGGAAACAAGGATATTGTTAAAATTGAGGGAAGGGAACTGGCATCAAGGGAAGTTGATGAAATCGCACTAATAGCACCCTATGCTACCATTAACATCATAAGAGATTATGAAATTGTTGGAAAAGGCAAAGTGAATCTTTTAGATGAGATTAAGAGTATTTTAACCTGTTCCAATCCTAACTGCATCACCAACACTGACGAACCAGTTACCACCCGTTTTGCTGTGCTGCAGAAGGAACCAATGATACTCCGCTGCCATTACTGTGAACGGATCATGGACCAGGCCGAAGTGGAAACCCAGTTTAGAGTATTTTAGATTTTCAGATTTTTTCCCTTATTTTAATTGATTGATCATTCATAATCATTCCCCATAAAAAGATGACTCAACCAATAAGACAACCCTGAAATAAAGAATTAACCCCAATAAAGAATTAACCCCAAATAAAAGGATCATTTCAAATAATTTTTAATCCATAATGGAAAGAATGCCAATAAAAAAAAAATCCATTAAATATGCATGAATTCTAAAAAGAAGGTAAGGTAAAAAAGGGTAAAGGGGGAACTATAAATGGCTTTAAAACGGGAGATTGTGGGGATAAACACATCACAGAGGGTTGAAATCCATGATATCACTGATGATGTGGAGGCTGTCCTTAAAAATAGTGGTATTGGGGATGGGCTTTTGAATGTCTACAGCCGCCATTCTACATCAGGAGTGGTTATAAATGAGAATGAATCTGGTTTAATCAGAGACTTTGAGTTAGCCCTTCAAAAACTGGTTCCAGAGGGTGCAGGTTACCAGCACGACCGTATTGATAACAATGCCGACAGTCACATCAGGGGATTCCTTTTAGGAGGTAGCCAGACAATTCCTGTTGAAAATGGTCGAATGATGCTGGGAACCTGGCAGAGTATTTTCTTTGTGGAACTGGACGGTCCCAGGCAAAGGAAACTGACAGTGACTGTGATTGGCGAATAAACTATCTAAATCCACCAAAACATATAATTTTTTACTTCTAAAAAATTACAAAAAGTCTGTAATAGGATAAATAAAACTAAAAAGAAAAGATTTACTGGAAAACTTAAAAAACTGGAAAACTTAAAAAAAATAACAACAAGTGATAAAAAAACAACAAGTGATAAAACAAAATCACAGGTTAATTGGGAAGATTATTTTTAATTATAAAAGTAAACATGTTACAGAAAGGTAACACGTTTTATTTAAGACTTTTAAACTCTACTTCTAATGCCACCACTGGATACTCCAGTTCAAAGTTCCTGATGACTTGGGGGTTCATTTCACCAAAGAATCCATCAACACATAGCTCAGATGTTCCTTTTTTCACTCCTTTTAGTCGTGCACATCGGCCCTGAATAAAGCTGGGATGATCCAGGTCTTCAATCTCCATCTTTAGTCCCAGATTACTTATCAGGGCATCACTGGTTGATTTGATCTCAGTGAAGTTGGCCTGTGAATGGGTGGTCATGGCTGCCAGTTTTTTAACACCCACAGTTCTGGTTTCCTTTTCCCCATCCAGGAAGACTGTTTCCCCTACTTCGAAGATTCTCTGTGGAAGTTCTTCGTGTTTGTTATCCTCCAGAAATTCCAATAAACCATTAATGAGACTCTGGCGGATCATGGTCCTGTCCTGACTTATAGGCTGAGCTACTTCCACCCTCTCAGTCTCGGGAAGTCCCATTTTCTGGTAGTGGTTCTCCTCATTGGTTAACATGAGACTCATAACCTCAGCAAATCCTAAGCCGTTCATGATCTCCCTAACATTCTGATCAAAGTCCATGTAAGGATCTTCCCGGGCCACTGTCGCCACCTGTGGTAGTTCCGGTTCTATCTTGCGGAAGCAGTATCCTATGGCCACGTTTTCTATTATGTCCACTTCGTGGAGTATGTCTGCCC
Organism: Methanobacterium sp. Maddingley MBC34; assembly: GCA_000309865.1. Taxonomy (NCBI): domain Archaea; kingdom Methanobacteriati; phylum Methanobacteriota; class Methanobacteria; order Methanobacteriales; family Methanobacteriaceae; genus Methanobacterium; species Methanobacterium sp. Maddingley MBC34. The sequence goes on from AMGN01000016.1 coordinate 90,395, forward strand.
GGTATGGAGGAATCAATACTCTCACAGTATCCTCATCAACAACTGTGGCATCAAAACGAACTTTCCTCAGGGAGTCCACTACTACTTCTGCTGTGAGTGGGATTCCAATTAGCTTGACTGCATTTTTCACACTGACTGTGCGTTCTTTAGGTGTTAAATCAGGCCTTATCAGTGTTTCATCTGGGTAAATATTCTCCATGGTCTGAATGGTGGCTCCTGACTCTGCGAAGCTGGTGGCTATAATATTCAATGTTCGCTCCACTGCCTGCTGGTCCGTGCCAGTAACATCCACAAAGAGGTTTCTGGTTCCAGTGGTGAGTTTGGTTAGCTCCCCATTGATAATAGGGGGCATGGAAAGGATGTTATCCTCAGAGTCCATTATCAGAGGGTAACGGTCGTATTTATCTATCAGATGGGCGTAGGATCGTCCTTTCTTGTGTTCAGTTAGTATTTCTCTGAGGGTCATTTCCTCATCCATTTCCAGGGGTACGAAGGATGTTTCATCAGGGAGAGCTGCCAGGTACCGGAAAGGCCCTTTGAGAACGTCCAGGTTGTGGATTCCAATGGCCACTTTTTTACGGTCCCGACCTATAACCCAGTGCAGGTCTTCCTGGAAGTCCATTATCTGGGGGAGTTTGTCATGGGTAAATTTAACATTACGAACCAGACAGCAGGCAGTGTAGGGTCGGATATCTTTGAGTCCAGGGTCTATGGTGATACTGGTACCAGAGGGTTCCAGTTGGTACTTGGGTATTCCCTTCTCTATTTCCAGGAAACCCTTGAGTGCCCGGGCCACTCCTTCCACACTCAAGTAGTCGGGTCGGTTGGGGAAAAACTCCACTTTAACTTCTTCATCATCATAATGTTCAATGTCACTCCCAATCATAGGGAGAAGATCGATTAGTTCATCCCTGTCGATAGATTGTTTTAACAGTTCTTCCAGGTCATTGTAGGTGAATTTTATAACTGGCATGACTTTTTCCTCATATTTTTTTTATAACTTTTTTAAGTTTAATTAAAATCTAAAAATCCCAGTTAAAGATTTTAATGGATTAAATTATGGGATTTAGATTAATTGATGATAAATTAATGGATTTATATTCATATTTGGATTAAATTATGGGATTAGATCAATGTGGATTTAAATTAATGGATTAGATTTGGATTGGTATCCTCATATACCCAGGAGCATGATGAAGAACAGTGATTCCACAGTGAAGTGCAGGGCACGGTGCTGTAACCAGGTCATCTCTAATCCTGCCACCTCGTGGTAAAGGTCAACAACCAGATGGATTACCGCTGCTAAAAATCCGATTTCCAGGGATAAAAATAGCAGGGATAACAACACAAAATGGAAGATGGCCTCCAGAACCTCATGAACCATCCACATTCTAATGGTAGAACCCACTATTTTCTGAATTATTCCGGCCAGTAAGACGTAAAAATCAAAGAACACCTTCCAGAATATCTGGCTGTGCACCTCATCACTTATGGCTAGGATAACCGCAATGTAAAACCACAGCATTTCCATAATACATTCACCGTTATTTTCCAAAGTTACAGATTTATTTTATATCAACGTAATTTTATAACATGTAGCTATAATATAGCTATAAATTAAATTATATCCATTGGTTAATAAACTATAGAAATACTTAACTCAAAAGCATATATATTAATTTGTATTAATTTAGCTATTAATTTGGCTGATTTTAGAGTTTACTAATGATTTAGCATGATAGGAGACCTAAGATGAAGGAAGTTGAGGTTCCCAAGGACTACAATCACGAAAATGAAATAGACTGGCAAGCAACCTGGCAGAGAATGAAACTTTACCAGTTCAACCCGGATGAAAAACGTCCCCGTTATATAATAGACACACCACCACCATACCCCACTGGATCCATCCACATTGGACACGTTCTAAACTGGTTATACATGGATTTATTAGCACGTTGGAAGCGTATGCAGGGATATTCAGTGTTATTCCCTCAGGGATGGGACTGTCACGGTCTTCCAACCGAGGTTAAGGTGGAGGAGATCCACGGTATTAAAAAGAACGATGTGCCCCGGGAAGAGTTCCGCAGGATGTGCATTGAACTCACTGGAGAGAATATCCAGGGAATGAAAACCCAGATGCAACGCATGGGATACTCTCAGGACTGGAATCGAGAATACGTGACCATGACCCCTGAGTACAAGGAAAAAACCCAGCGTAGTTTCCTCCAGATGTACAATGATGGTCTCATCTATCGGGCAGTGCACCCTGTGAACTGGTGCCCCCGTTGTGAGACAGCCATTGCTTTTGCTGAAGTTGAGTACCAGGAAAATGAAACCTTCCTCAACTACCTGGAATTTCCTGCCAGCTCTGATGAAGCTGGTGTGCCCATTGCCACCACCAGGCCAGAATTACTGGCAGCATGTGTAGCAGTGGTTGTGCATCCTGAAGATGAACGTTATCAGCACCTCACCGGCAAAAAAGTACAGGTACCTCTGTTTAACCGGGAAGTGGAGATCATCACTGACCAGGAAGTTGACCCAGAATTTGGTACCGGGGCCGTTATGATCTGTACCTTCGGGGATAAGACCGACGTAACCTGGGTTAACCGTTACAACCTGGATATAATTGAAGCCATCAATGAACAGGGAATAATGCAGGAAGTCTGCGGCAAATACAGTGGACTGACACTGGCAGAATGTAAAGAAGCCATAATGGAAGACCTGGATAAGGAAGGATTCCTCACCCGTAAAGAAAAAGTTGATCAGAATGTGGGCCAGTGCTGGAGATGCAAAACACCCATTGAGATCCTGGTTAAAAAACAGTGGTTCGTGGCAGTTAAAGAACTGAACCCCCAGATCGTAGACGCTGCCGAGAACATGGAATGGATACCAGAACACATGAAAACCCGTCTTTTAAACTGGACCGGGAACATGGACTGGGACTGGTGCATCAGCAGGCAGAGGATATTCGCCACACCCATACCAGTATGGTACTGTGAAAGTTGCGGAGAGGTCATGTTACCATCTGAAGATGAAGTACCAATAGATCCAACCCAGACACAACCTTCACAACCCTGTAAGTGCGGAAGCACTGCATTCACTGCAGAGGAGGATGTTCTGGACACCTGGATGGACAGTTCCATCACACCCCTGGTGATTGCTGGCTGGCCATCACCTGAGTACCGGGATCTTTTCCCATCAAGCATCCGCCAGCAGGGACACGATATTATACGTACCTGGGCCTTTTACACCATTCTCCGTAGCCTGGCCATCACTAAAGACGCGCCCTTTAAGAGCGTGATAATCAATGGGATGGTCTTTGGTGAAGACGGTCATAAGATGAGTAAATCCCGTGGTAACGTCATCGCCCCTGAAGAAGTAGTAGCAGAGTACGGTGCCGATGCCCTGCGTCTCTGGGCAGCCAACAGTGTCCCTGGATCAGATGTACCCTTCGCCTGGAAGGATGTTCAGCACGGTTACAAATTCCTGCGGAAATTCTGGAATGCCTTCCGCTTCGTGAACATGCACCTGGCAGGTTACCAGGAAGAAATTGCAGAAGGAGAGGATCTGGAATCCATTAAATCCAGCCTTAAACCACTGGACCGGTGGATACTGTCTGGTTTGAACCAGCTGGTGGGAGAGGTTACCCAGGCCATGGAGGAGTACAACTTCGCCCATGCCCGTAACCGTATCCAGGCCTATGTATGGCATGACTTCTGTGATGATTACATTGAAGCAGTTAAATACCGACTGTACACCAAAGATGAGGGAGAATCAAAACAGGCCGCACTTTACACCCTGAACACAGTTATTAAAACATCCCTAAGGCTCCTGGCCCCATTCACACCCCACTTCACCGAGGAGATCCATTACTACTTGGAGGGATATGGTAGTGGTGAAGAAGAGGAAAATGATTTGAAGTATGGAACTGGTGGATTCAGGAGTATCCATCAGGAGAACTGGCCAGAAGTTGCAGAAGATCTTCTGAATCCGGTTGCTGATGAGATAGGTCGTGTGGGAGTGGAAGTGATTAGTCAGTTAAGGCGCTTTAAAGCCAGTCGGAAAATGCCTCTGAACACACCCCTTAAAGCTGCTACCATTTATTCCAGTTCCTCTGAAGTTTACAATCATCTGGTAACCCTCCAGGAAGATATTAAGGGCACCATGCGTATTGAAAAGTTGATGATAACTGAGGGTAAACCCGACGTAAGGGAGATAGTGGTGGAAATCACTCCCCGCATGGATAAGATCGGACCAGAGTTCAAGGGCCAAGCCCCAGTGATAGTCAATTATTTGCAGTCCAATGACCCCCAGGAAATTGCCGGGACCCTTGAAAAGGATGGTTATATTGATATTGAAGGATCCAGGATCACCGCCCATCATGTGTCTCTCACCAAAGAGCTAGTGGGTCGCACCGGGGAGAAAGTGGAACTGATCCTAATGGAAGAACTGGACCTGGTAACGGAACTGGTGATCTAAACTGAGGTAAGATGAGGGATAACCAACCAAAATAGAATTCACAACCCTCTAATAGAACCAGAACTGAAAATAATTAGAATAAGGACTGAAAATAACTAGAATAAAGCCTAAAATAGAATAAGGACTGAAAATAACAAGAATAAAGCCTAAAATAGAATAAGGACTGTAATATCAAACTAAAGGGAAAAAATTGGTGATATAGGTGGAATTAAAGGTAGAAAAAGCCAGTGAAATAAAAGGAGTGGTGAAAGCCCCTCCATCTAAAAGTTACACCCATCGTGCTTTATTAGTGGCTTGTCTGGCTGAGGGTGAGTCTTACCTAAGAGATCCCCTTTACTCAGCCGATACCATGGCAACATTAGAGGCCTGCCAGTTGCTGGGATGCGCAGTGGAAGTGGAGGATGATCTATGCACTGTTCAGGGCACAGCAGGGAATTTCAAAACACCTGAAGATGTTTTAGACCTTAAAAACAGTGGCACCACCCTACGTTTTCTCACCAGCATGGCTAGCCTGGCTCCAGAGTGCACTGTGCTCACTGGTGATGATTCCCTTAGAGGAAGACCCATGCAGGACCTCCTGGACTCCCTCCAGAAGCTGGGAGTAAAGGCTTACTCAACCCGAAACAACGGCTTACCACCCATAGTTATAAAAAATGGATTTTACGGAGGTAAAACTGAGATAAAGGGTGATGTAAGTTCACAGTACATCTCATCCATCCTGCTTTCAGCTCCTTACGCTCAGAATCCTGTGGATCTAAGGGTGAGGGGTGATTTCAAGAGCAGACCCTATGTGGAGATGACCCTGGATATCATGGAAAATTTTGGAGTGCACTGCCAGCAGGAATCGGAAACCCAATTTCATTTGGATAAACAAGTTTACCAGGCCAGGGATTACACTATTGAGGGAGATTACTCATCTGCATCATACCTCCTGAGTGCTGCTGCTATTTTAGATGGAGAAGTAACTGTCCAGAACCTTTTCTCAGAGTCTAAGCAGGGAGATAGGATAATATTGGATATTCTCCGAGAAATGGGTGCAAATATCAGTGTAAGGGAAGATCAGGTTACAGTAAAAGGAACAGTTGATTCTGATAAAAGAACAATAAAGTCATCCCATAAAGGAACAATAAATTCCTCCAATATGGGCACGTCCTCCAATATGGAAACTTCCTCCCATATAGGAACCACAAAGTCCAGTGATAAATATGCTGAATCAGGGAATGTAACCAGTGATCTTCAAGGAGTACAGGTTAACCTGGAAAACTCACCTGACCTCCTGCCCACGGTGGCAGCCCTGGCAGCAGTGGCCCAGGGAACATCCCAAATAACAGGCGTAGAACACGCCCGGTTCAAGGAAACCGACAGAGTGCATACCATGGCCCTAGAATTAGGTAAACTGGGAGTAAAGGTAACTGAGGAGAGGGATGGTCTCATAATTCAGGGAGGAGCACATGGCGGTGTGGTGGAAAGTCACGAAGACCATCGTCTGGTTATGGCTCTTACTCTGGTTGGACTCCTTACCGGAGGAGTGCGCATCAAAGGTGCAGCCGCACACAGGGTATCTTTCCCCAACTTCCCCCAGGTAATGGAAAGTTTGGGATGCCCCATCAAAATCATCTAAAAACCAGTTACTCTTTTTCTTTTTTTAAAATTAGAAATAACCAGCGGATAAGGGAATAGTTTAATAAACGATACTTATTAAATATCATAATCAATTAATAGTTGTACGGGATAGGTAATATGAACGGATGAATGTAAAAGATTTAAATATTCATGCAGCACAGGAATATTAGCAGGCGGTTGAAATGAAACATAACAAGGAAACCAAAATTGTGGTTATGGGTGCCTATAACTCGGGAAAAACCACTACCTTAGAACAGATCTGTCACAACAGGGCCAAAGTTGAATATAATGGAACAACCACCGCCCTGGATTATGGTAACACCCTGATCAGTGGGGAAAAAGTACACTTCTTCGGAACCCCTGGCCAGGAACGCTTCCGCTTCATGCGCAGAATCCTCTCTGAGGGCTTAGATGGAGCAATACTGGTAGTGGATAACAGTAACGGAATTACATCCACTGACCAAGAAATCTTAGAACGTTTAGATGGATTCCAGGTTCCTTATGTTGTTTTCGCCAATAAACAGGATCTAAAATCCGGCAATCTGGAGATAAATTCTGATGCTCCTGTAATTCCCACCATTGCCCATGAAGGAGAGGGAATAGTGGAAGGAGTAGAAATACTTCTGGAAATAATTAAATCAAACAAATAATCAAGTTATCAACATAACTTCAATATCAATTATATTTATGCCAATAATGCTCATTTATGTCAATCATACTCACATTCTTCTTTTAAATCAAAAAAAAGTTGATAAACTTGGAAAATGATAAAATTTGGAAAAAAAATTAAACCGGGATTATCATGGACCTAAGTGAACGTGTAGATCTGATTATGGAACGTCTGCAACAACAGTACGATCTGCGGGTGTTCGAAGATGGAGACCCTTACAGGGTCCTGATCAGGACCATATTATCCCAGAGAACACGGGATGATAACACTGACCGTGCTTCGGCTCAACTTTTCTCAAAATATCACACCATGGCTGAGATTGCTGAGGCAGATCCAGCTCTCCTGGAACCACTGATCCGTCCGGCTGGATTTTACCATGTGAAAGCCCAACGTATTGTGGAAGTTTCCCGTAAACTCCAGGATGAATTTAAAGGCCAGGTCCCGGATTATATGAAGGGTCTCCTGGAATTACCGGGTGTAGGGCGCAAGACCGCCAACTGCGTGCTGGTGTACGGTTTCCAAAAACCAGCCATTCCCGTTGACGTCCACGTGCACCGTATAAGCAACCGACTGGGCCTGGTGGACACCAAACACCCTGAAGAAACTGAAGCTGAGCTGGAAAAGTTAGTTCCCAGGGAGTACTGGATTGAACTTAATGATTTGATGGTGCAGTTTGGACAGACCATCTGCCGCCCCCAGTCCCCCCGACATGAGGAATGTCCCCTACAGGAACTTTGTGATTATTATCAGAACCTGGAAGAGAATAGCCAGTGAAGGACGGATCACAATCTGAAAAGATTTTAATACCCAATAAATATTTTAAATTAATTAATAAAACCTTAAATAACCAAATAACATTTAAATCGATTTATAAAATCTTAAATAACTAAATGACCACTTAAATTGATTATAAAATCTTAAATATAATTTAAACCTACCCTAATAATATTAACTCATTTTTAAAGGTTGATTATACTAAAAGACTTAAAAATATGATTCAGTATGGATTTATGGGAAAATTATCCGTTTTAAGTAATATTGTTGAGTTATAATACTATTTTTATCAGATAGGTGTTTTATCGTTGGTCTAAACAAAAATTATTTACAGGATAATGGGATAAGTTAGTATGTAATTTATTACATAACAAAGTTAGTTGTATGAATATTGGTATTAAGGAGTGAACCTATGCAAACCAAATATTTAGTGGGACTTGTAGTTTTGATTGTGGCTATTGGTGGTGCCACGGCATGTAGTTTTTTATTGCCCCAAGGAACAGACACATCAGCAGCCCAGAGTAACCCTACTCCAGCTGTAACTGCCCCTGCAGGAAATGATTCTTCAAATTCACAGGAGCAAACTCAAGAGCAGAGCACAACTAAAAAGACTGTGCAGGCCCAGAAAGTTACTTGCACCAAGTGCGGCGGTAGTGGAGTTATCCAATGTAGCAGTTGCAGTGGAACTGGTCTTTTGAAAGGATCCTGTGCCAACTGTGGTGGAGATGGAAAGGTATACGTTGACGGAAATGGTGCTACCCATCCCAATATGTTGCAGTTAGTTATTGTTCTGGCCTGCCATGAAGAGACATGTTCTGTCTGTGGAGGAACTGGTGGAAGTAAATCCACGTGTACCAACTGTGGAGGGGATGGAAAAGTTACCTGTCCTTCCTGTGGAGGAGATGGATACACCTAAAAAAAAAAATTCTCTTTATCTTTTTTTAAAAAATAACTACCTATTATCAGCAAATAACTCTCAATTTGTAAATAACATTACAAAATTATTTTTAAAGAATTTACATAAAGTTTAAAGAATTTATAGGACTCCTTGTAAATTTTCATCTCCTTTACAATTTAAATAACTCCTTTACCATTTTAAAATTTCTATTTAAATTAATACTACATCTTTATTTCTGATACTAATTTTAGCAACACAAACCAGTACACAGAAACCATAATAGTTAATATATACTAAATCATAAAAATGATAATGAATATTAATAAAATATAAGTAGCAAGTGTAAATTAAATACAACTCGATTTACTACGATTGGAAAAATTAATGGGGGCAACTAATATTAGCGTTAACTATCTTGATGTTTATTCCGAAACAAAAAAACTCATGCGATACACTTCCAGTTCTTCGGTTAGAGTTACAATTTTACTCTGTCTCAGTGAAGGTCTGGATACAATGAGTGAACTGAAAAAAGAGACGGGAATTAGCAGTTCCACCATATCTCATAACCTAAGTGAACTTGAAAAAAGGAAGATAACCACCAAGGTTGGGGAAAGATATTACTTATCATCACTTGGAAACATCATAACCCTCAACCTCATTGAGAATATAAAAACCAACGCTGCCATTAGTAAATTTCAAAAACTATGGTTGAAGCATGATCTAAGCAACATCCCCCCTGAATTAATAAAAAGTATTGGGGATCTACACAACTCAGTACTGGTTGAAGCAGAGTCAGGGGAGATTTTCAAACCCCATGAAACATATCAGAAGATAATATCTGGATCAGAATATATTAAAGGTATTTCACCCATTTTCCGTTTTGATTATATTGATCTATACAAAAAACTAGTGATTGACCATGGTATAGATGTGGAACTGATACTGACCCAGGACATAGTTAACCAGACCATGGAAGGTATTGACGGGCAGAATTTAGAGTACCTTCAGGATTTCATGTCACAAGATAAAGTCAAATTCTGGGTTATTCCTGAAGATGTGAAAATTGCGTTCACAGTTACCAATAAACATTTATCATTAGGTTTATTCCATGAAAATGGAAATTATGATAATACCAAAGATCTTATTAGTGATGACCAGGATGCAGTTGCCTGGGGTAACCAGCTATTTAAATATTATAGGGACCAGGCTCAGAAACTGGAACTTTAACTTTTGCAAACGTTTTTTGGTTATATTAACCTCAAGCTCAGTGTACATAGCCCTCAATGGTTGCTTAAAAACATTTTTTTCATTTTCGTTATACGGAACCCCCATCTCATATCCGTTGATACTGGCTACTTTCCTGGTAATCTACTCGGTTTACGGTATAAACAAGATAACCGACACTGAAGAAGACCAGTTAAATGCACCGGAAAGATCAAATCTTATCTCCAGCCATGAAAAACTGTTCAAATACACTGCAGTTTCAGCCTACGCCCTGGCATTTATCATAGGACTATTATATGGATGGCAGGTACTTTTAGTACTCCTTTTCCCATTACTGGCAGGAGTAGTATACAGTATACAGATCAATCCCAAAATCCCCCGATTAAAGGATATATTTGCTGTGAAGAGCCTGATAGTTGCACTGAGCTGGACTGTGGGGAACACGTTCCTCCCTATAGTCGATTATGATGTTAATTTAATGGTTATGCTGCTGATATTTTATTTATTCTTCATTAAAAGTTTCATTAACACTGTACTCTTTGATCTCATGGATGTGGAGGGGGATGAAAAAACTGGAACCATGACCATACCCGTGGTTATCGGTGCATCCCACACCATCAAACTCCTCCTAGTTCTTAATTCTACCCTGTTAATACTGATCTATGCCTCCATGGTGTACGGATTATTTCAGATATTCATTATCCCGTTGATATTCTGCATAATCTATGGCTACTTTTATATAATTTATTTTTCACGTAATAAAAACCGTTTAAACATGGATATCTTGGTGGATGGTGAATGGATACTGGTAGTATTCATCAGTTTACTGACGATGCGAATGTAGATTAGAAAATGAAATTGTATTAGAAAATGAAATTTTACAAACTAAGCATCCTTATAGACCCAAACCTAAACAACCCTAAACAACTCTAGACAAAGAAACCCTGCAATTCATCCATAAAATTGATCTTCCTTAAATTTAATGGTGAATGTGGTTCCATGTAACGTTTAAGTTTTAGTTATCTCTGAATCTTGAAAATGAGGCTGTTCACCAGTAAAATGCCCAGAAATAGAATAAGATGAAAAACACCAAAATAGAATAAGATGAAAAATATTTGCAAAAATAAAAAAGGGATAAAATAAAAGAAATCCCAAAATGTAGAAGGACTAATTTGCTTTTAAGCCTGCAACCTTACCTGCAAAGCTTTGCAGCACCTTTTTGGATAGTCCTTCCACGAATTTAAGGCTACCGGCGCATTCATGACCTCCACCATCAATTCCTGCTTCAGGGATTTCCACTAGAAGCTCCTGGATTATGGTGTTGAGGTTAAATCCAAATATCTCGTTAACTGCATCTGTAGCCCGGATAACACCAAAGTCGGGTCCGTAGGCCAGGGTGATGATTGGTGTTTCCTCCCCGTGTTTCTGGACCATTGAGTCATGAACAAAACCACAGGTTTTACCCGGGGCAGGGAAGGTGAATTTATGGGCAAATTTTTCCACATCCAGGACACTGAAGATGATTCCATTGGGGAAGGTCTGGGTTTTCAGGTTAGGCAGTGCTGCTGCCAGCTGCCATTCCACTCTTCGCTGTGACTCAGTGTAGAGGGCATCCACCAATTTGGTGTGTTTTTCCCTATTACCCAGTCCTAGTATGGTATCCATAATTCCACGACCATTCATGAAGCGCAGGAAAAATGCTTCAAAATCTATGGCAGTGGCTATCCTGTCCAGGTCTTCTAAATCATATCCTTTCTCCTTGGCAAGATCTATGTACCACTGTGCTTCTGGTGACCGAGCATGGTCACCCACTGCGGCAATACCAGGCAGGTGAAGTAGTCGGTCCTTTACATCAGGGTTGATCATCTGGGCCAGTTCCACTGCCAGAGCACCGGCAGTAACCTGACTGTCACCTCCCTCCAGGTAAGGGTTCACATGTACATCCACGTAATCATCAACTGCCACCCTACCATCGGTGACTACTCCAGGGTAATGGTGATCCACCACCACCACTTCTATGTCATAGATTTTAACCTTTAAAAGTGCAAGGATATCTTCCTCGGTGGAACCGTTATCCAGGAGAACCAGTAAAGGTAATTTCTGACCGTGACGTTCCAGGTCTTCCAGGGCAAAGCTCAAATCCTTCACCACATCCTCAATTTCATAGAATGGTGCTTTACTGGGGGATCTACGGAAGTAATGCCACTCTGCATCGTTAGAGGGGTTGATCTCCTGCAGTAAGGGTATGACTGCTTTTTCCACTGCCACACCTGCACAGATTCCATCGGCATCTGCATGGTGACGTACCAAGATGCTACGCCCATCCATCACTGCTCTTCGGATGGCTTTAGCCGCAGCAGCTAATCTGGGTCTTAATTTCTGGATAATAGGTGCTTCCTGGATTAAATCAGTATTTTCTGGTTCGGCACGTTTATCCAGGGCTTCATCAATACGTTTTCTGGCTTCGGTGGCTTCTGAACCATGAAGACGTTCAATACTCTCGGATTCTATCTGGATCTTGCCACCGTGGAGGGATACTTCTCCCAGGACTTCAACCATGTTATCTATGTTGATATTGGGGTAGACCCTTACTCCTGGTTCGTCAAAAGCTGCGGCCCAGGTGATTCCAGTCTCATCAGAGATGGTGAAGATAGTGGGGCCGCTGGTCTGCTGTATCTGTACCACTTCACCCACCAGGCACACATTTCTTCCCTTAATTTTTGGGGTTAGCTCTTCAATTTTAGTGCGGGGCATTTCTTTTTTGACCTTCACCAGTTCGTAGGTTCCCTTGATTGAGGCTGGTGCCAGGTCCACCTCTCCCCGACGGGGTTTGATCTCGATGATCTGGACAAATAACTCATCACCCACACTGTACGGTGGGTTTCTCAGACGCAGGAGTCCGTAGAGTTTTTTGGAAAGACTTACAAATACACCGTAGTCTTCTACCCTGGTGATTTTTCCCTTGTAGTGTTCTCCCACTTCCAAATCACTCATTTCTGAGGCAGGGTGTAAGATGTAAACTCGTGGCTTATCCTGGCTGTCCTTGCAGTCATCGCAGTAATCTCCCTTTTCTATGGGTTTACCGCACTTGGTGCACAGGTTTATTTCTCCTTTCCCCGAACATTCCGGGCATTCTTCAGTGACTTCCACTTCTCCTTTACCACTGCAGACACTGCAGGGTACTTCCTGTTCCTCATCCAGTTGGAAACGTTCTCTTGCCCCTCCGGACAGACCTTTCAGGTGGCCTTTTATGTCTACTTCACCGGAAACTCCGGTACCATGGCAGGCTTCGCATATTTTGTAACTTACAACCTTGCGTCCTTTCCCTTTACACTGCGAACATGTCTTCTTCATACGTATTTACCTCAAAAAATAGATTTTATGCTATAAATCGATTTTCTTGAATAATATGGCTATTTATTTGAATTAATGATCCAAATTATTAATTTATAATATAATTTGATTTTATGAATTTAAATCATAGGTATTAATTAAATAATGTAATTATGATTTATAGAATTTAAATTGTGACCTGATTTAAATTGTGATCTGAATTATGATTTTATGATTTAAATTTGGTAGGATTTTGTTGTACTATTTCATCCCTCTGTTTCTGGTATTCCAGGGATGTGTCCATGAACTGGTTGGCCAGATCCACATGGGTGTTGCCTGTTTTGGTGTCATTCCGGGTAAAGAGTGGTATTGCTACCTTAAGTTCGTTGGTAGCGTTGATCTTGGCATCCAGCTCCTGGAGGGTGATCTGGAAGTAGGTGATGTAAACCTGGTCCTTTAGGTTTTTGGCATATATCAATGCCTCCTGGGAGGTGGTTCTTGCCAGGTTGAACTGGGAAGATGCGTTATCTGCCTGTGATTGTGCATCTTCGTACTGGTATTTGTTGGTGCTGGTTGCTGCCTGGTTGAAATAGCTATCTCCCGAGATAATGTGATCGTTAATGGTATCAGTTAACTGATCTATCTGGGCCACCTGGGTGCCTAAACATCCTGATAAAGAAACAGTAAGGATTACCAGGACAAAGATAATGATTATTTTACGCATAACACACCTGCACACTTTTAAACTTAGTTCCACACTATGAAATTTATTTATAAATCTAATATGTAAGAATTACTTGAAATATTTGCCTATTAAAAGTTTGAGTATCCAACTGATTAGTTAAATATAATTTGAATATAGTTTGAATTTGGAATATAGTTTGAATTTGGAATATAGTTTGAATAGTACTGAATCCTTATTAATAGTTTTCAATTAATAGTCTGAATGGTATAGTTGAATAGTTTTGAATGGGTAATATGAATATTTAGACTGATATTTAGACTGATGAATTTATTAAAGAAAAAAGATATAACACCTTAAAAAAGTTGTTTGAACTCTTTTAATATTTTATCTATTCTATTTTTATCCAGTAAAAAAAATTGGAAAAAAATTACTCAAGATTTCCATAGTCCATGGATATTGCAGTAGCTTCTGGCCTTAAGTTGAGTTTCCTGGTCTGAGTCAACTGGGAATTCTGCCTCGGGCTGGTCGCCTGGATTTAAAAGCTGGATGAATACTTGGTTATCAGTGGCAAGCTCCACCCATTCTATGTGGTGATTTTCTTCCATGGGATGGGGTACTTCTCCCACCTTAACCTTTACTCCCATATCTGATTTTTCAATAACTGGTCTGTGTTTTATAGAACCATCACCATCTTGTTTCTCCTTCAAAAGTTCCATGGGTACCTCACAACAAACCAGGTTACCCGGACCAACACAGAGAATATTCACTATATTACCACAAACATCACATCGAAATATCTGTCCTGTTTCAGTCATTTACACCCTCATTTTTTTTGTTTAATATATTTTAATAGTTATAAAATTTAAAAACCTGAAAAATTGGCTTAAAAATCCCTAAATTTAATAATGACCTTATATAATCCATATTAAAATGGTTTTAAAGGTTTTAAATAATCCACATCTAAATATTGGATTTTAATGTTTCATTGGATACTGATATTTTTTTAAATAAATGATTTTAGGTAATGATTTTAGGTAAAGATTTTAGGTAATTTCAATAAACAATGGTTTTTAATTGATTCCCTAAAAAAGTAGGGAAAAAGTTCCAAGATAATGGAACTCGAGTTAACGTCTTTTTTAGTACTCTTCGCAGCGGATGAAGAAGTACTTGGTGGGGTGGTCACAGGCTGGGCACTTTTCTGGTGGCTGTTTTCCAGTAACAGAGTAACCGCATTTGATACAGGTCCACGGGACATCTGTTTCCTTCTTAAAGAGAGTACCGGCTTCCACTTGCTCCAGGAGCTGGGTGTACCTTTCCTCATGGTGAACTTCTGCCTTTCCAATGGCCAGTAATCTTTGGGCCACATCATCTAATCCTTCTTCTTTAGCTACTTTAGCAAATTCAGGGTACATTTCGCTGTTTTCGTAGTGTTCCCCTGCAATGGCGGCTTTGATGTTCTCCACGGTGTCTCCCAAGGTTAATGGAGCTTCGGCTTCCACGTGTATCTCATCACCTTCCAGATCCACATTTTCCTTAACCTCCTGGATAAGTTTGAACAACCATTTAGCATGCTGTCGTTCGTTCTCAGCAGTTTCCAGGAATATCTCAGAAATTTGAGGGTAACCATCCTTTGTAGCCTGTTTCGCAT
Source organism: Methanobacterium sp. Maddingley MBC34 (assembly GCA_000309865.1). Lineage (NCBI taxonomy): Archaea > Methanobacteriati > Methanobacteriota > Methanobacteria > Methanobacteriales > Methanobacteriaceae > Methanobacterium > Methanobacterium sp. Maddingley MBC34. The sequence continues at coordinate 105,729 of AMGN01000016.1, forward strand.
AGAAACTGTAACGGTTTCTAGCCTGACTTTCACCAATAAACGCCTTGGTAAGGTTTTCTAAGGTTTTTTCCATTATCAACACCATATTAAATATTGTTGATCAAAGTTTATAAATTTTTATCATAAAACCTGTCATTTATTATTAAATAAAATCTTAGAAGGAGGAGTGTGACCAAAACAGAGTATAAATGAAGTTAAAATGTCAGTTATCATTCTTTAAACATTTATATGATTCCATGAACCTATAAATTATTTTTAAGACTTATAAATGAGTTTCTAAATCCAAAAATTATCCTTAAAACCTGTGGATGACTTCATAAATCTTTGAATGACTTTGAAACCCAGCAAAAAATTCCATGAACATCAAGATGATTCTCAGAACTTTGGATGACTCTTCAAACCTCATATAGTATATTATTTTGTCTCCAGTTTTAACCTATTTATTTTAATATCCATGAGGCACATAATTAACATTTATGCTGTAAATAGCCCCATATCCAGATGATTCTAACTGGTTAGGGACAGAGTTAATGGGACATAAGTACTTACTTAGTATTGTTACATATTAAGATTCAGCAGATGATGAAAAGTGTTTCAAAAAATTCATTGGATAGTTGGAGGATATTTTTCCCATGGAAAAACAGTCACCGGAGGATTTGGAGTCCTTAAAATCAGGCCAGGTACCCCTGGAAGATGATGAAAAGCTGCTTTCCCAATATTTAAATCGTATTTCTCGTTATAAATGGGGTTCACGGGCCTGTGCACTGCTGGTGATTGTGTTAGGGATCATGGCTGTGTTGGGATGGGTTTTAAAAATACCCCTACTCCAGGGAGACTTCTTAGGCTTCCCTGAAACTAAACTTAACACCGCCATTATATTCCTCATTGCCGGGACCTGCCTTTACCTCCTGAATAAACCGGTTAAACCATGGAAACTGAATATTTCCAGAATCCTGGCAGCCATTACCATATTTTTCGGTGCTTTAACCCTGCTGGAATATGTTACTGGTATAAACCTTGGTATGAACCAGTTATTTACCAGTTTTTTACCAGATAATACCAGTGCTCAGGGTAAGAGCAGATTTTTAAGTGCTTTCAATTTTATTATATTGGGTATTGCCCTCCTGATGGGCAGTTACAAATATAACCCCCGTTACATGCAAATTCTGGCATTTATGGCTGGTTTTTTATCATTATTGGGATTATCTTCCTATCTTTACGGGACCAGTACTGATTACACCCTGGATTTGATGGTGCAGATGGCTTTTCTCTCATCGCTCATACACATCAGTCTTTCGGTAGGTATTCTTTTCCTATACCCCGACCGCAGTTACATGGGACGAATCACTGCCCAGACCAGTGGGGGTTACATGGCCCGGCGCCTTCTCCCAGCAACCCTGGTGGCAGTGTTCATCCTGGATCTTTTAATAATCTCAGGGGAACGATTTAACCTGTACAGTGAGCAGTTTGGAGATGTTTTCGGTATTATCATCACCCTGGCCTTTTTAACCACAGTTATTATCTGGAATGCCAAGATTCTCAACCGGATGGACAGGCAGAGGCAGGAATCCAACCTCAAACGTCTCAGTCTGAAAAAGTTCTACGAAACTCTGGTGGAGGGTATTAATGAAGGGATATGGGTTACTGACCATAGTGACAGGCTTTACTTCATGAACAGGGGAATGGAGGAGATAGCAGGAGTTAAAACTGAGAATATGGAGGGTTTGCATATTCTGGATGATCTGCCTGATTCATCAACTGGCCAGTTGAAGGAGTACTACCGTAAGGCTAAACAAACCCTGAAACCGGTTTATTATGATTCCATCAATGTCACCAGTCCCACTGGAAAAACATCCCACCAGAGTGGCTGGATCATACCCCAGGTTAATGATGGTAAATTCAACGGCGCCATCTGCACTGTGATTGACCAGACCCCACGTAAAAAGGCAGAAGAAGCTCTAATAACATCCGAAACATTTTACCGAACCATATTTGAGAATACAGGTACTGCTACTATTATTGTAGGGGAAAATACCATTATCACCATGGCTAATAAGCGTTCTGAAACATTGAGTGGTTACAAGGTGGATGAAATTGAGAACAAGCTAAGCTGGATGGACTTTGTGCATCCTGATGACCGGGAAAAAATGAAAATGTATCATAAGCTGCGCCGGGAACCTGGGAAAAATGTACCCTCGGGGGACCAGGAAAAAGGTTTACACTCTGAGGAACCAGGAAAAAACATACCCCCTGAAAATCAGCAAAAAAGTGTGCCCTCTGAATATGAGTTCCGTCTTTTGAATAAAAATGGGGAAGAAAGACAGATCATGCTCTCTGCCTCTGTAATTCCTGGTACCACCGATAGTGTGGTATCCCTACTGGACATAACCCAGCGTAAGAATGCTGAAAACGAAGTTAAACAATCCTTAAATGAGAAGGAACTCCTGTTACGGGAGATACATCACAGGGTGAAAAACAACATGCAGATCATTAGCAGTCTGTTGAACTTACAGCGCAGCTACATTCAGGACGCAGAGGCTGATAACATCCTCCAGGAGAGTCAGGGAAGGGTTAAGAGTATGGCCCTGGTTCATGAGAAACTATACCAGACTGATGATCTATCCAAAATTAACGTGGCCGAGTACATCAGGAGTCTTTCCATGAACTTATTCCACAGTTACACCGTAAACCCCGGGATAAATCTCACCCTAGATATGGGGGAAGTATACTTTAACATTGACACTGCAGTTCCCCTGGGACTCATAATCAATGAACTGGTCTCTAACAGTTTAAAGTATGCCTTCAGTGACCGAGATAATGGTGAAATAAGTATATCCCTCAGAGAAACTGATGAGTCAGGTATTTATCAGTTAAAAGTATGGGATGATGGTTCTGGTTTTCCCAGTGATCTGGACTTTAACAACACTAACAGTCTGGGACTTAAACTGGTTAACACACTGGTGAATCAGCTGGATGGTGAGATTGAACTGGTTACTAATGGAGGAACTGGTTTTAATATAATCATTCAGGAGCAGAAGTATAAAGAGAGAGTCTAGCCTTCCAATGGTAGATGATGATAGCTCCAAAAAAAAGGCCAATAACTCTTGAAATAGTCAATTATCCTTATATTGTATTTAATTGATATTGTCTCCAATTAAAATCAAGACATTTTACTACACTTTCATTTTTACAAAAATTTCATAAGTTCTATTCATTCACTTTAGTTTAAATGAGGATGATTAATGATAAGAATTTTTATTTACTTCCACATTCATAATGATAATTATGGAATGGAACCGTGAAATACTCCTGGAAAAGGCAGGAGATATTAAAAGGGCCCAATTGAGTTGAGGGAAATAACATCCCATGGGAAGGATGAATTTTTAGATAACCCCCATCTCCTTGCAGCGGCAAAGTATGAACTTATTGTTGCCATTGAGGCAGCAATATCTATTTGTAACCATATTAACGCTAAAATAGGTGGTAAGACACCTGAAACCTACTCTGACTGTTTTCTACTTTTAGTTCACAACAAAATCATCAGGCACGATTTAGGAGATAGGCTGGCCGATATGGCAAGATTTCGTAATTTACTGGTTCACGTTTATTCTAAGGTAGATGATGAGAGAGTTTACCAGATCATCATGCAGAACTTTTCGGATCTGGAAGAACTAACCAAAGAAGTGGGATTATATTAAGGAATATTCAATAAAAATTGAAACCTAGATTCATAATAGAAGTGAAATTCGATTGAAAATAGAAGTGGGATCAGATGAAAACATGCCAACTCAATGACCCTGAAAAGGAGTCTTTAAAGGAAAAATTGGCTTCCAAAATAAAGACTTATCCTGAGATATTGTTCTGTTACATTCACGGTAGTTTCCTGGAAGGTGCATGGTTTAGGGATGTTGATCTGGCAGTTTACTTAAAAGATGACTCTTTTAAAGATGTGTTTAGCTATGAACATAAAGTTTCACTAGAATTAGAGGGTTTAATCAGTTTACCAGTTGATCTTAAGATATTGAATGTGACTCCCCTGAGTTTCCGTTACCAAGTAAGTAAGGGTGAAGTGCTTTTTAGCAGGGATGAAGAGTTAAGAACTGATTTTTTGGAAAGAACCTGGCAGCTTTACCTTGACCTGAAACCAATAAGGGAAGAGTATTACCGGGAACTTCTGGAAGAATGACGGACTTTTGTAAAAAGATTTTTTTTAAATCTGATTTTTTTAAAAAGGCAGATACTCGCTTCCTAATTCGCCTTAGTAGTATAAAAGTGTCACCTTAGTGACATTTTTTTAAGATAATTAAATTTTTTGTCACCAGGGTGACATTTTACTGAAGTTAAATTTCAGAGAACAGAAATGAAAATAGAAAAATAATTAAAATGATTCTTATTTAGGTTGGGGAATGTAAATTTAATCTTGTCATATTAATACAACAAAATAATCAGGGCAAATAACTGATATTTTTTGACTGGAATCGAAGGTACATAGGTTAAGACTTATTAGTTTTTTATGATATGAATGGTAAAGAAGTCAATTAACAGGATAAACAACACATTCAATCAAGAATTAATGGGAGAATTAGATTCAATTGAAACTGGACACCCCTTATAAAAGGATCTTAACCGGGATCATCCTGGTGGTTGCCCTAGCCGGGCTGTGCACCTACTACGCCACAGAATACCAGAACCACCTTAAATACCCATCCTACGAGGTTATACTCTCTGATTACCCCCTGGGAGAAGTGGTGAATGTGGGTGGGACAGTGACTGTTACTTTTAATGGAGGATTCCAGATAGAAAAAAACTACCAGGGCCATCTGGTTACCATGAAGGTCCTTAATGAAACTCCAGTCACGGTTAAGGATAAAGTGTCGGTGGTAGGGGTTCTTGCTCCGGAGAACACCATCATCAATGTGGAACGAGTGGAGGTTAATGAGTACTGGAAGTACATATTCCTGTTACTGCGTTCTTTCCTGGTTTTAATCTTCCTCCTGTACATTTTCCACCGGTACTGGTCTTTTGAATGGAACAGTTTCGAGTTCCGGAGGCGATGAAAGTGCCCAAAAGGATGCTAACTAAGTTCCAGAGGCGATAAAAGTGTCAAAAAAGATGCTAACTAAGTTCAGGGGGCGATTATAAATGCCCGACTGGATGGTTCATGTGGCAGTGGCCTGGACCCTGTGTCGAATACTTCGCTTCAAGTATCCTCAGTTCAACCCGGCCAATACAGTCCTGGTTATGGTGGGATCCATCTTCCCTGATGCAATAAAGGTCTCCATCCTGTCAGATTTAATGGGATATGATCTCTGGAATTATATTTACGTCTTCCACTTACCAATAGGCACATTCATCCTTGCTGGAATTGCCAGTCTCTTTTTCAGGGAGAAAAAAACCGCCTTCCTGTTTTTATCCCTGGGGATAGTTACCCATTACGCCATGGACCTACTACTGATACAAGTGGGATACGGGATGTGCCTGTTTTATCCTGTTAGCTGGATGGGATTCACCCTGAATCTGGTTCCCAGTGATGATTACTATATCACTATAGTGGCCCTGGTCATAGCCCTGGTGGTTTACCTGGTTTCAGGGTGGGTGGAAAAAAAGCTTTGCCAGATAATCACTTAAAAAAGAAGATAGAAATTTTCAGATAGTTTCATTATCAGCTGGATTTCATCATAAAAAATATTGAAATCTGATTTAATAATCTTCTCAGGATTACAATCTCCCCTCCTTTTATAAAATAATTCCATTAAATATTCTTGACTTAGGACAGAAAATTTAAATATTAAGATTACTGATTTTCTAAAATTTGACTTAACTCTTCAAGGATATCATGAAAAGTCGTTTTGGGAACTCCTTTTACATTTTGTCCATCATGGAAATGATGAGGATAATTTTCCAATCCAGGATGATGAGGGGCATTGTCCCATCTTACTATTAGTTTTTTATTTTTATCTTGCAAATGGTAAGAATAATCAAGTTTCTCGAGTTTTCCTGAAACGTATTCAAAAACATGAACCTCTGATCCATCGATTAGATCCATTTTGAATCGGATGAACCCTTTGTTATGATCGACAAATTCCCTAAAAAGTTTGAAATCTTTTAAGAATTGAAAACTTCGTGCTTGTTTCTTAAGAGATTCAAAATATGTTCTAATCATCCTAAGGCCTCTAAAAGAGCCTTTTTTTCCAGGATAAGTTCCTGATATATTTCCCAGGATGCTTTCCATTCTAAGAAGTCCATCTCGTCATCTAAAGAACCACTGCAAAATTGTTGGTAGAAATTTTCACTTTCCAGGTTATACTTACGCTGAAAGTACTCCAGGTTTTGGTTAAGATCATCTAATTTAATGTCTATTTCAATAATTCTATTCTTCAGAGCCCCAATAACGGCACTTCTCACCTGTTCTTCAGGCATTGCTGTGTCGCTAACATCTAAAGTCATCTAAATCACCCATTATTACTTGCTTTTTAGTTTTATTATAATTTTCCCCAAAAAGAGAACAATTTTCTCCAAACAACAATAACAGAACATAAAAATTGATTAATAAAGATAAAATTCTACATTAACTCAAAGCATAAATTACTTTTCAAAGACAGAAACTAATTAATAGTCCTGATAATGGTATTCACCGTCGCATCCAACCGGTATTTATCACTGGAGAAGAACTGTGCAGTGTCGGAACCCGTATCGATCTGCACCTCATAGTATTTCCCATTTTTTTCAAAGAAGTAGGATCTGACATTTTCTGATCCATCATCCCTGGTAACCTGGATGGTTTTAACACTAAATCCCTCCCGGGTTTCGGTTACAGAGGAACTAACGTGCCAGGCGATTTTCTCTGTTTCACCAGTGTAGGCCTGCTGGTAACTTGACTCATCAGGAAACTGGTTAACCATGATCATGATAAATGGTTGTCTGGAGCCGTTAAAGTTAAGTTTGGCTGATCTCTGGTAGCCAGTGGTGAAGTTCTGGTACCAGCCAGTTTCCAGCTGGAACTGGGAGTTGTTAACTGCACCGTAACCTGGGGGAATAACAGTAGTGGTGGGAGTGGCTGGATTATAGATGAAAAATGCAACCAGTGCAACCACCACTAAAATGACAGGGATGATGAATATTTTACGCTTGATCATGGATGACTACTCGTTTAATGAGTGGCAGGAGTTTTTATTCCAGACCCGTATTCTTTTTCAGTGAAGTTTATGGTAAAGCATGTTGGGCCCGTGGTGTTTAATTCTATTTCTCCGTCAATCTGGTCAGTGAGTGTGTTCACCAGTCGCATTCCCAGGGAGTTGGTTTTCCTGAAGTCCAGGTCCTCCGGGAATCCTATGCCAGTATCCGCCACCTGGAAAGTGTAATAGTCATTGTTTTTATGGAATTTAACAGTTATCTCACCCTTCTCACCATTGGGGAAGGCATGTTTGAGGCTGTTTGAGACCAGTTCATTGACTATGAGACCCAGGGGTATGCTGGTGTTAATGTCCAGGAGTATGTCTCCCACATCCATGTTGAGCTGGATGTTATCACTGGTTACGTAGGTGCGGAAGAGTTCCTGAGTGAGTTTGGTGATGTAGTCTCCGAAGTTAATGCACTTCAGGTCAATGGACTGATAGAGCATGGTATGGATGAGGGCCATTGACCGTGCCCGGCGTTGACTTTCCCTGAAGACTTCCAGAGCAGCCTTGTCCTTGATATATTTTGATTGAAGATTCAGAAGGCTACTTATGACCATAAGGTTGTTTTTAACCCGGTGGTGGATCTCCTTAAGCAGGAGTTCCTTTTCATCCAGTGATTTACGGAGTTTTGCCTCGGACTCCTTCCTGCGAGTGATATCCCTTAAAATGGAGAGAACCATCATCTCACCGCGAAGGTTGAAAATATGGGCGCTGACCTCCACTGGTATCTCCTGCCCATCCCGGGTGAGGTTAAATGCTTCAAAGGTTGCCCTTCCATTTACCAAGAGTTTTTCCATGTAGTGTGATGTTTTTTGGATGGTTTCTTCAGTGTCAATGTCAGCTGGTGACATCTGGAGCAGTTCTTCCCGGGTGTATCCCAGGCGCTGGCAAGCCACATCGTTAACTTCCACGAAGTTTCCAGGGGTCCCGTCATTTTTAAGGGGATGGAGGAATATAGCATCGTTGGCATTGTTAAAAACTTCCCGGAATTTCTCCTCACTTTCCTGGAGTTTTAGTTCCATTTTTTTACTGGCACTGGTGTCCCGGGCAATACTGGATGCTCCTATTATCTCCCCAGTATCATCCTTAATGGGGGAGACACTGAGAGAGACGTTAATAATGGACCCGTCCTTCCTGCGGCGGAGGGTTTCGTAATGGGTTACCCTTTCACCACTTTTAATCCAGGCCAAGATCAAAGATATTTCATCACTGTTGTAGGGTGGAATGACCATGGAAACACTGCTACCCACTGCTTCACTGGCTGTGTAACCGTATATCGTCTCAGCAGCAGGGTTCCAGGTTAGTATGGTTCCGTCCAACCCAAGGCCCACTATAGCATCTTCAGTGTGTTCTACAATGGATTTAAGGTAATTCAGCTCAGACTGGCTTTGAGCTAACCTTTCCTCAGTTTTTTGAAGTTCCCTATGAATTGTTTCCCGGTCTGAATCTTGATTATTCATGTTATTACTCTGGCTATTCCATTATTCCTTAAAGTTTTTTAGTGTTTTAAGGTTAAGTTTCATCTTTAACCTCTTTTTTGGTTAGCTGGTAAAGATGTTATCCAAAAAGGAATTCCGATTTACATTCATATTAACAACTTTTTTCATTTTTAAGCAAAGTTATAATCCCCCTCCATCAATCTCCACCGATTTAGGGAGTGTAAAGTTAAGGGTGTTGGAATGTTCATTAATATTTCAAATTCGTTAATTATAGTTCTTTTTTAGTAAACAAATACACATTACATCAAATATTTTGTTATATAGCCCAATCCCCAATAATTTCACAACCCCCAAAAAAGATACTAGTAATATTTATTATCTAATTTATCAAAAGTAATAATATATGTGGGGAGATTAAGTGATAACATGAGTCAGCACCACCATAGTGATGGTAATTTATACTTAACTAATATAAATGTGATGTAGGATAAATGGTAACATGAAGAGGGAAGGAAGGCATACATTGGAGGTTGCCGAAAGAGTTATACACTTCAGAATTACTGAACGTGGGCGGGCAATTGTAGTAATTCCAGATAATTTTAAAATTGATAGTTACTACCATGGTATTCACATTCATCCAGATAGAAAGGAAATACCCATTAAAGATCCTCAAATTATTTACGAAATCATTTACAGGCACCTCTTAAGGGAAGGTAAAATTATTGATGGGAAGATAAGGAAGGAGTTAGGATTATAAGGAGTTAAGATTATGATATTAAAACTGATCCGTGAAATGACAGGGAAGGAACTCGTTCTGAAATTCAAGGAAAAATACGGGTCAGTGGACACCTTAAAAAGACTCATAAAAAATGACCCGGAAAATGTCCTGTACCCATTAGATCTTGAGGATTGGTTGTACCATCTGGAACACCCCGAAGCCATGGTACCTGAATCAGAAACCATATTTCTCCAGGATCTTAAAATTGACATGTCCGATCTAAAATTACTGGATGTCATAAAAAATAAACATCCAACCTCAATAAGAAACTTATCGTATATCCTGGAGAAGGATTTGAAAACAATCCAGCCCAAGGTGCACAAATTAGCAAAGGAGGGTCTTCTTAAATTAGAACCTGGACCCAAGAATGCTAAAAAACCAGTAGTGAATTTTAATAAAATTGAGATTGAAATTTAGGGAGTTTTTTATAATTACACTTCTTTATCTCCGGGTTACATGGTATGATTTAATGATTGATTTAAAATTTACAATAGTTTAACTGTATACCCTGTGTTTTTGAGTCTCTTATCCAGAGTGAGAAGGGGTACATTTTCCCTTTTTGATGCAGCCAGGAATAATGAATCATAGAAACTGATTTTTTCTTCTAAAGCTATATTAAATGATTCTTCCATGATTTCAGTGGTGGGGATGACCTCACAGCTGGTATCAATAAATTCCATACTCATTTCCAGTGCCTTGGTGATTATCTCCTGGTCTTCATCAAACAGGGTCACTCTCTTCCATGCAACATTGGCCACTTCTGCCCTGGCCAAGTCCACTGTAATTAGTTGACTGTCCTTAACTGCCATGGCAGCTTTCATAGAGGATTGTTCACGGAAAAAGATGGCAGCAATGATTGATGAGTCTAAAACGTATTTATTGGGCATTTACTCCTCTCAATGATAATTTACTAAACAATAATAAACTTGGCATCTCTTACTGATAATTAACTAACGATATTTAACTTGGCATCTCTTACTGATAATTACTAATGATGATTAACTAATGGCCATCCCTATCTTCCCTGATGAGTGCTGCTGATTCAACATTCTTCATATTACTTCTTAAAGTTTCAGCATCCTCCAGGAGCTTTTTCTTGCTTTTTTCCTGGATTAATTTCAGGGTGAGTTGTCGTATTTCTTCCTGCCAGTTCACATCATCCATTTCATCCATGATTTCCCGGAACTTAACTGGTATACGAATACTGTATACAGATTTTGCAGACATGTTTGTATATATTCATAATTGATGCACTAATACATTTTGTTTATTAATTAATTTTATATAAGTAATATTTATTGTTATTTAACTTAAAATAAACAGTTCTTGGAGGAGAATGGAAGTAAAAGAATAGAGTGGGAAAAAATATGAATTCTAATTTTCAATCCTAGATGAATTCTAATTTTCAATCCATAGGTGGCGGTTTAATGAAAAGGGATAGTAAAAACCCTACAAACAGCAGAATAGCTGTTGATAAGAATGCAAACTGCATTCCCCTGGCCCCAGAATACAGGGTAAGACTGAGAAGGTTATGATCTTCGGAAATTGTGGCAATATTAGGATGTATAACCTGATCCACCCATGAATAGATGTCATGATTTAGAGCCATTTGGTTCTGATACTGAGGATATTCAACTGGAAGTGAATGGACCACGCTGAAGTACACTGCTATGAAGAAGATGAGTCCAATCACAACAGTTCCAATGGAAGAACCCACATTGTTAAAGGTGCTGAGTATTCCAGAGCCATCTGCATACTGGGTTTCTTTTAAACTGGAGAGAATAATGTTATTGAGATGGGGGAGTGCCAATCCCAGACCGGAACCTAAAATGAACAGGCCAGGGATGAGGTGGTACATGGTTAGATCCAGGTAATTGATGAATGCAGTATACAGCATTAAAATTGCAATAATGGAAACCAGGAATCCCAGTGATACCAGATGATTATGTTTAATATATTTTGTGAGTTTACTTCCGCTGAGTGAGAAAATCAAAGCACCCAGGGGTGATGCCAGGAGTATTAACCCAGTTACAAGAGCATTAGCTTCCCACCGGGTTTGTACATAGAGTGGTACCAGATAAAATACTCCGGCTTGAATTAAGGACATGATCAACACGGCAACTATCCCCAGAGTGAATGGGCGGCTCTTTAAAATACGAATATTCATGAATGGTTTCTTATCCTGCCTGATCAGCCTTCTCTGATAGAAGAAGAATATAACCAGGAGCAGGACTCCAGTTATGATCATGGCCATGGCCACTGCAAACCCTGCCGGGTTTATGATTGTCCCTGAGTAATTAAGCCAGGAAGAAGGTGTGTTTAACTGCAGAACACCGATGATAATTATGAAGATTCCTGCTGCAGAGAGTATGGCTCCTTTGAGGTTAATATCCGACCAACCGAGTGGGTGTTCTGATTCAACAAGACTTTTAGAGAACAGGAGTATGAAGAGGACCACTATGGCTTCCAATCCAAATCCCCATCTCCAGGAGTAGAATGTAGTAAGGAAACCTCCCAGTAAAGGCCCTATTGCAACGGAAACCGTGAATACAGTTGCGGTGAATCCCAGGGCGAAGGTTCGTTTACTGCCAGAGTAGGTGGAGGTGACTATTGCTGATGTGGCTGGCAGCATCATTGCCGCTCCAAATCCTTCAATCACTGACCATCCCACCAGTAGCATGGTGCTGTTGGTACTGGTTGCAGCGATTAAGGTACCGATTCCATAGATGATGGCCCCGGTGAGGAATGTTTTTTTCCGGCCAATTACATCCTGTAACTTAGCACCGAAGAGGACAAAACAACCCATTACCAGAGTATAAATGGCTATTATTGACTGCACATGGCCCAGGGTGGTGTTTAAGTCCTTCACCAGGTACATCATGGCCACGTTCATAAAGGTGCTATCCAATCCTATGATGAATAAGGATAAAGAAACAACAAAAAGGACAGTCCAACCAGATTTCAGTTTACTTTCCATGAAAATCATACCCTGCCTGAAATATTAAAACCTGATCTGTTGATCAGATCTCTTTATATCACCATCATGAGATTGATTTTAACCATAATTAAGTGCATACTAATCATTGAACTTTTCAGAATCTATTAACCAATAATACAAGGTTATACATAATAGTTTCCTTTAGAGGAATGATAATAAACTTTTCCTATGAAGATACAGACTTGTTTTTCACTCACTGATTTTTTTTTGAATATGCAGGACATGTGGGAAACTTAAAATAAAACAGCTATGAAGAAGAACAGCCCAATTAGAACATTTACAATTAAAGAACCAATTTATTAAATGTACTGAATATTCCAGAGCCATCTAGAAATTCTGATTCTTTTAAACTGGATAAAACTAAAAATTATGATCATAAATTATCTTTATGTAAATCTTCGGCGGATTTCAATAGATTTTTAGCCCGATCCATGTCTATGTCAACCATATCCGTTCACCTTGACTCGACAACTCTATTTCAAGTTCCTTTATTATTTCGTTAATGATTTCCAGTTGTATTTCCTTTTTTGGAATAGTTATACCATTTCTGACAATTGATTGAACTTCTCAGTGGAGAATATCTCATTGAAATAATGGTAAGGTTTTTAGATAACAATCAAATTGCCAAGTTAGTTATGATCCTACATTTTTCATTGAAAAAACTATTTATCATATTATGAACTATTTTATTAATAATTATTTGGAAGGTTTTTGTATGCAAATAAAGGGTCATCATTTTATAGATGCTTCAATATTCGCCAGTGTCGTATTTGAAGATATTTATCAGCGCGAATGTTTGAGATATTTAAATAGAGTTTCTAAAATTTATAAAGGAAGCACCAGTCTATTTGCCCTTGGAGAACTTTACTTATCATTCCTTAAAAATATAAATAACAATACACAACGTGCAAATTCTTTTTTTAACATAACCGGATTAATTGAAAATCTTTATTTAGAATATGTTACTCTAGATATTTCTTATTATTTGGAATGTGTCGGAAAAATCAATTACACCGACCCTAGACTTGATATTACCGATACTAAACTGCTTGCCGAAGCTTTAGGTCATGGGGTTGACACTTTTGTCACAACTGACAATAAGATATTGAGTAGTCGAAAAATAAACGATTTAGTGGATGTTAAACATCCTGAAGATCTTATCTAGGAATTAATGAATTATAATTTTAAAATAGAAATTTATTTAGAATAGATTTCCTTCCTTAAATCCCTTATAATTTCTGCTCCGGATTTATTCCGTGCTTCCGGCCTTAAAAACTTTTTATCAAGCGTGTATTTAAGTCCCAGCTTCTTTCGTAATTTTCTAATCTCCTCATCCATGATGGTTTCTATGTTACTCATTATATAAAAATTATAAGCACAATGCAAATATATAAACCTTCAGTGGATTTCAATAGCCTATACACCTTCAAGGAGTATGATCCTATCCTGGATCCTCTTCTTCATATCACAAAGGGAAGCCCACTTTAATAAAGTCTATGTTATCTCCAACTTCACCTTTATCAAATTTCAGAATAAAATCAGCAGAATTCATGGCATATTCATCCTCAAAAGATCTTATTTGAGCTTCAATTTCTTTAAGGTCTTCTGCAAGCTTATCCTTTTTGTAACGGGTTAATTTATCAATTGTGAGAAGGAATACCTCATCTTCCCCTCCTAATTTTGCCAGTTTTCGGGATTTTTATTTTATTAACGACATCAGCCATCAAAATCACTAGATACTATTTTAATATATGATATTTAATAAAATTTGTCAAATGACTGCCTGAAAAATTAATCTTATAAAAAAAAATATAAAACTTCCTGTAAATTGATCAAAAATTAAATAAAGATTAAAAGTAGAAGTGATAAATGAATGAACTTACCTAACTAGATTAATAGAAGAAGATTAAAGAGGTTCAATTATTATGAAAGGAATTATCTTAGCCGGAGGTTCCGGCACCAGACTTTACCCCATAACCAAGGCAGTTTCCAAACAGTTACTGCCAATCTACGATAAACCCATGATCTACTATCCCCTGTCAGTGCTCATGCTTGCCGGTATAAGGGAGATACTAATCATATCCACACCACGGGACCTGCCACAGTATCAGGACCTTCTGGGTGACGGAAACCAGCTGGGATTATCATTTTCCTACGCTGTACAGGAAGAACCAAGGGGCCTGGCAGAAGCATTCATAGTAGGGGAAAAATTCATTGCCGGTGATAATGTTGCCCTGGTCCTGGGTGATAACATCTTCCACGGCCACCGGTTCAGTGAAATACTCGAAAGAGCCGCATCCTTAAAGGAAGGTGCCACCGTATTCGGCTACTACGTCCGGGACCCCAAAGCCTTTGGAGTGGTGGAATTCGATGATAAGGGTAATGTTCTGTCATTGGAAGAGAAGCCTGAGCATCCCAAGTCCAACTACGCCATACCAGGACTCTACTTCTATGATAACAGCGTGGTGGATATAGCCAAAAACGTCAAACCATCAGACCGGGGAGAACTGGAGATAACCTCAGTTAACGAGGAATACCTTAAAAGGAAACAGTTGAAGGTGGAATTACTGGGAAGGGGAATGGCCTGGCTGGACACCGGAACACACAACGGACTCCTGGAAGCCAGTAACTATATTGAAGCACTTCAGAAGAGGCAGGGATTCTTCGTGGCCTGTCTGGAGGAGATTGCATATAACAATGGATGGATAGATGAAGAAACTGTCCTGAAGCTGGCTGAAACACTTAAAAAGACAGAGTACGGTGAGTATCTGGTTGAATTGATTAAGGGTGAGTTTTGAGTTTTTTGCATCTTCAAATTACTTGACAAGTCTTCCGGGAAAATATAAATAATACCAACAGAATCTTTTTTAATATTAACTGGACTAATTTGAAATCTTTAAGCGATACGTACTCTGGATATTTTGTATGACTCCCATGCCCAAAAAAATCAATACTACAAACCCTAAACTTAATATTAAGAATAATAAACTTCTTGGAGAAGCTTTGATTTAAGGCGTTAACACTTCGTCACAATTTAAAATAAGATTATGGATACCAAAAAATATGAATTACACCAATATTACTAAAAATCATCGAGTAAACAAAATATTCCACCTAAACTTGGGGGGGGATAAAATTAAATTAGGATTTAATAAATATTTAATATAAGAATTTGATTAAAATAAAAAGAAGGGAAAACATGGGTAACGAAATTCCAGTGGTAATTCTTTGTGGTGGTTTAGGGACGCGTATTAAAGAAGAAACTGAATATCAGCCAAAACCAATGGTAAAAATTGGTAAAACCCCCATTCTTTGGCATATCATGAAAATATATTCTTTTTATGGATATAAAAAATTCATTCTTTGTTTAGGTTATAAAGGTAACATAATAAAAGATTATTTCCTAAACTACGAAATATTGAGTCATGATTTTACAATTGAATTAGGTAATCACCAGTCAATTAAGATGCATGGAAATGAGGATAAACATGATTGGCAAATTACTCTAGCAGATACTGGAGAGAATACATTAAAAGGCGGGCGTATAAAGAGAATAGAAAAATATGTGGATACTGAAAATTTTATGCTAACATATGGGGATGGTTTAGCAAATATAAACATTGGGAAATTGATGTCATTCCATAAAGATCATGGGTGTATAGGAACAGTTACTGGAGTAAGGCCTCCTTCAAGATTTGGTGAAATGAAAATTAACAATAATCAGGTTGTTTCATTCACTGAAAAGCCACAAATATCAGAGGGAATAATAAATGGAGGCTATTTTGTTTTTAACAAAGAAATTTTTGATTATCTTTCCCCGGATGAAAAATGCGACTTTGAAAATGGACCCCTCGAACAATTGGCCGAGGATAATGAACTAAGAGTATACCCCCTTAAGGGTGAATGGGCATGTATGGACACTTTTAGAGATATGCAATATCTTAACAATCTCTGGAAAGCAGGCAAATCATTTTGGAGAGTTTGGGATAAGTGAAAATGATGCCTAATTACAATAGAAAAATTTTATTAACCGGGGCAAATGGGTTCATTGGTTACCATTTAACTCGAAGATTATTAAATGAAGGTTATCAAATAGGGATAATTAAAAGAGAAAATTCAGATATGTGGAGAATAGAAGATGTTATTCACAAGTTAACAGTTTTTAGTGCTGATCTAGCAGACACTAAATCTGTTTTCAAAGTTTTTGTTGATTTTTCGCCAGATATTGTTATTCATCTGGCTGCCCATCACACTGTTGAACACCAACCCTCAGAAATTCCATTAATGGTCAATACTAATCTTACTGGAACATTAAATTTGCTGGAAGCATCAAAAAGTACCTCTGTTTATCTTTTTGTAAACACTAGCTCTTGTTTTGTCTATAAAGAAGATAATAATAAGTTAACAGAACAAAGCCCATTAAAACCACTTAACCTCTACGCGTTAACTAAATTACAGGCAGAACAGGCTTGCAATTTTTATAATGAAAAGTATGGTCTTAAAACTGTTACTTTAAGGCTTTTCCCACCATATGGTCCTGCAGATAATGAAAGAAAGCTAATACCTTTTGTTATAAATAGTTTTAATCTGGGAAATCCTCCAGAAATGACCAGTGGACTACAAAAATGGGATTTTATCTATGTTGAGGACGTAGTTGAAGCTTATATCAAACTAATTAATTGTTCTGACTCGGTTCAATGTGAAATTTTCAATATTGGAACTGGGACCCCAGTAAGTGTCAGGGAAGTAGTAAAAAAAATAGAAAAATCACTTAAAACTACATCTAAACCGATTTGGGGTGTAATTCCACACAGAAAAAATGAATCCTGGTTCAACAGTGCCGACATAAACAAAGCAAAAAAAATTTTAAATTGGGAGCCGAGAACTACATTGGAAGAAGGTCTTAAGTTAACAGTAGATTGGTATAAAACATTTGGATGGCTAAGAAAGAATGATTAGTTTATTGGAGGATTCTGATAATGAAAAAAAGGGGAATCGATGGTGTTTACATAAAGCCTTTGGACAAAATTCCTGATGAGAGAGGTTGCATTTTGCATATGCTCCGCAGGGATGACCCATTATATGAAGAATTCGGTGAGATCTACTTCTCAGTGGTTTATCCCCAGGTTGTTAAAGGATGGCACCTCCATAAAAAGATGACTTTAAATTATGCGGTTATTAGTGGAATGATCAAGCTGGTGCTCTTTGATAACAGAAATGAGTCCCCTACTAAGGGCAATCTTATGGAGCTATTTATTGGTGAAGATCATTATTGCCTAGTGAAAATCCCTCCCCTAATATGGAACGGGTTTAAAGGGATCGGAGAGAAAAAATCTATTGTGGCTAATTTAGGATCCATACCCCACGATCCTGAGGAAATATTAAGGAAAGACCCTTTTAATAAGGATATTCCCTATGACTGGAAGATTAAATATGAATAATCAATTTAATAATGTTTATAAAAACCGGAAAATATTCATCACAGGTAATACCGGTTTTAAGGGGTCTTGGTTAACTGCATGGCTACTTGAGTTGGGTGCGGATATTGTGGGTTATTCACTAAAACCCCCTACAAAACCCAACATGTTTGAAATATTATCTCTCCCTGAAAGAATTAATTACATAAAAGGTGACATATGTGACCGTGAAAAACTGGAGAATGAACTCAAGAATCATGACCCTGAAATTGTTTTTCACCTGGCAGCACAGCCTTTAGTCAGGAAATCTTATCACCACCCAGTGTTGACCTATGAAACAAATGTTATGGGGACTGTGAACCTTTTTGAAGCAGTCCGAAAGTGTGAAAATGTTAAAGTGTTGGTAAACGTTACCAGTGATAAGTGTTATGAAAATAGGGAGGAAAATAGGGGTTACAGGGAGACTGACGCCTTAGGGGGGCATGATCCTTATAGTTCCAGTAAAGCGTGTTCAGAAATCATAACCGCCACCTACAGAAAATCATATTTTGAAAAAAATAATGTTGACAATTACAATGTATCTCTAACTTCGGTAAGGGCAGGTAATGTTATTGGTGGTGGGGACTGGGCTCAAGACAGGCTTGTACCAGATTGTATAAGGGCTTTAACTACTAATAATATAATTTCTATTAGAAATCCTCGTGCAATTAGACCATGGCAACATGTTTTAGAACCATTATCTGGATATTTATGGTTGGCATCGTTAATGTGGCGAGATTCAGTGAGTTATAATCATGCATGGAATTTCGGACCAAAAGAACCTGTAAATCAAGATGTGGAAAAAGTTGTAAAGGAAATAATAAGAATATGGGGCTCTGGTCAATACCATACACATCAGGATACACAAATATCCGAAACAAAGATTCTTCAATTAAACATAAATCAGGCCATGGTTAAACTGCGATGGAAACCCATCTATGAATTAAGGGAAGCCCTAGAAAAAACAATCCACTGGTACTGGCAGTATTATAATAATGAAAGGGATATGTATCAATTCACTTCAGAACAGATTAAAAATTACACCAGAAATGCGATGAACCAAAATTTAGAATGGACTCTATGAAAAAACACGAAAAATTTAGTAATTAATAAGGTTTCTAAACATAGAATTACAAATTGGAATAAAATTATCATTGTGGTATGTTAAAGTTATCATTGTGATATGAGTTAATAAATTGTTAAAATTCTCCATTACATAACCGGGGGAATTAGGATGATTCATGCAGGGGATATAGTTGCTTTTAATGTTAAAAACTTAAATAATTCATCAAAAACTCTGGGAGTGATTTTAGAAGGGCCAAATTCGGCTAAACAACTTTTAATCTCCTTTTTAGATAAAACTAGGTCAGATTCATCAAATCTATTCACAGTAATCATTAACAATTTTGATCTGGAAGATGGCAGTTTAGAGGACTTAAATGGAAAAAAATTTGTTTTATTGAATAAACTTATTAATTTAGACACAAGTAAATGTCAGAAGATTGGTAGAGTTAAAAAAAATAAATTCAATGAAATTTTAAGAACTTTCAACCACTATGCAGGACACATCTACTATAGTAGTTTTATTGAAAGTAATACCCGAGATTATATTCCAGCATCAGGTAAAATGATGGATTTTAATGATTTGTTTAATATGATAGATGCCACTTTGGATTTTTGGCTCACCGCTGACAGGTTTGATCAAAAATTTTGCCAGAAATTCAAGGAATTTTTAGGAAGGAACTATGTTTTAACCACAAACTCCGGATCATCAGCAAATCTACTTGCAATTTCTAGTTTAACATCACATAAACTTAAAGAAAAATCTTTGAATATTGGAGATGAAGTAATAACGGTTTCTGCATGTTTTCCAACCACAGTTGCACCTATTGTTCAAAATGGGCTAGTGCCAGTTTTCGTGGATTTGGATCTGGAAACCTATAATATAGACACAAAACAGATAGAAGAATCAATATCGAGTAAAACCAAGGCAATATTTGTTGCACACACCCTGGGAAACCCATTTGACATTAGCAGAATCTTAAAAATTGCAGAAAAACACGGTTTATGGGTAGTAGAAGATAATTGTGATGCGTTGGGCTCAAAATATAATGGCCAGTACACTGGAACATTTGGACACATCTCAACTTTTAGTTTTTACCCCGCCCATCATATCACCATGGGGGAAGGCGGTGCCATCACCACTAACCAGGAAGATCTTTACAAAATCATTTTATCCTACCGAGATTGGGGAAGAGACTGTTATTGCCCACCAGGTAGTGATAACACCTGCGGAATGAGGTTTAATCGCCAGTTAGGTGACCTGCCCTTTGGATACGATCATAAATATATTTATTCCCATTTAGGCTATAATCTTAAAATAACAGATTTGCAAGCTGCTGTTGGTTTATCACAGTTGAATAAACTTCCATCATTTATAAAAAAAAGGAAAAATAATTTTAAAAAATTATATTTGGAGTTAAAAAATTTAGAAGATTATTTTTATCTGCCGAAGGCCAGTGAAAACAGTGACCCCTCATGGTTTGGGTTCCCATTAACACTTAAAGATGGAGTGGAGTTCAAGAAAACAGATCTGGTTAACTTTTTGGAGAATAATAAAATAGGCACCAGGCAATTATTTGCAGGTAATATCCTAAGACAACCTGCCTTTGTTGATGTTGATGTAGAGTTACGAATTAGGAACTCAGGGTTGCTTAAATCACGAGCATTATCTTCAAAACACTACCAGATGCTCCCAGTTTCAGACATAATAATGAACTCTACCTTTTGGTTAGGAACCTGGCCTGGAATTGGGGTTGTAGAAATAGAACATATTTCTAGAAAAATAAAAGAATTCTTGGATGATCTACCTTGAAACCCCCTGAAAAAGAGCCTAATATTACCAATCTACTCCCGATAGTCCACCTTTGAATAAAGAAAATAATAACGATTAAAAATGTTTAAAATCAGATACAATTTTTTGGCCGTGATTCAGGTTTTGTTACTTTCTGTGAACGCAGTTATTTTAATCAGGGTTTTTGGAACATCTCCTCAGGCAGACTCATATTTAATCGCAAACTCCATAATGGATGCTTTAACATTAGTCCAACTTTTATTAGTAGAACAGTTTATGTACTTCTACCATGAAATAAAGAATGAAAACCTAAAAGAAGCTCATTCATTTTATAATGCCACTATTTTCATATCTATTTCCAGTGGATTGGCGTTTTTTCTGATTTTATTTATTGGATTGAATTTTTTAGTAGATTTGTTTGCTTTTAATCTAGATCCACAGCGTTCAGAACTATTAAAAAGCATCCTTACTATACTAATTATTGGACTAATTTTTAACTCAGCAAACTATGTAAATCAGAGGTTGTTAAATGCTGAGATGAAATTTTCATTACCATATATTTTGGAGATACTGTATCCGTTCATTATAACAGTTATTCTATTATATATTTTGATCTTCAACCAAAACAACATTGAATTATTGGCCTATGCTAGGATTTTTGGCATTTTTATGGTTTTTTTGAGTGGTATCCTACTTATCCAAAGAATAGGAATCCCTATCCAATTAAGATTATGGCATCCAATGTCTAAAAAATTCATTAAAAATAGTTTTACTATGCGTTTAGGCCATAACATCCATAACCTTTTGTTTAATCCCATAACAACAAATATTCTATCTTCATTCCCTATTGGTTATGCTTCATGTTTCTATTATGCTCAAATGATAATATTAGCAATTAACTCAATAGTATTGGGACCTTCAAACAAGGTATTATTATCAAAGGTATCCGAGCTTTGGGCTGAACAAAAATTTGAGAAAATATTAGGCATTATGAAAAATTACTTAAAAAATACGGTCCCAATATTTATTGTAATAATAATTATAGCTTATTTATTGATACCTTATGTTTTAAATCTTATTAATAATGGAAGTTTAACTTTAAATAACCTTGATCTCATCAAATGGATATTCCTTGGTTTATCCATATGGTATTTGATTATTTTGATAGAATCAGCCTTTACTCCTATTGGTATTGTATCCAAAAATAGTAGAGTTTTTATATTTACCAATACAATTTTTATTTCATTGTTCTTTTCAATTTCATTCCTATTTAAAAATCAGGTTGGAGTACTGGTAATTCCCCTTGCTGCAATTATTGGACAGATTGTAAATTTCATTTTATACAGTAACTTCGCTCTGAAAAAATTTGGGACATCACCAATTTTTATAATTAAACAAAAAACACGGCACTTTTTTAATACTGGGAAAAAAAGTTAATAATTAAGTTTTCGATGATTTATCTCCAAAAAAAGGAAATAAAAATGTTTAAGAGAAGTTTTTTTAACCTCTCTTAGAATAGTGTTTTTGTGGGGTAGTGATCTATGTTAGATCCGCCCATTATCTCATAAACACCACTACCAGAGTAGTCACTCCAACAATTACCAGTGTTTACTCCATTATCCCAGTTATTGCTTCCGGTATCATAAGCCTGCGTGTCATTAGTACTGAAGTTATTGGTATAAATCTGGTTACTGTTTGCATTGTCACTGTAAAGACCAATGGTATTCGAAGTGAAATTATTGGTTTTAATGTTACTACTGGTCAACTGGTCCAAATAAAACCCATAAACATTACTGGTGAGATTATTACCAGTTAAATTGTTCTCTGTGGACTGATGAATCTCAATACCCGCACCATTATTACTGATTGTATTGGATGTAAGGTTATTCTGAGAACTATTCCACATAAACACGCCCAGAGTGTTGTAACTTAAATTGTTAGACAGTATCAGATTACCGGTAGTGTCATGCAATTCAATACCTGCATGGTTCCTTATGGCTGTGTTGGATTCCAGGAGGTTAATGTTTCCTCCAGTCTGGTAAATACCATAGGTGAAAAGTTTTTCGGTGTTAATGAAGCTGTTTCCTTTGACCGTATTCTGTGTGGTGTTATCCAGGAACACACCACTACCATCCA
>AMGN01000017.1 GCA_000309865.1 Methanobacterium sp. Maddingley MBC34
AGGTTGTCCTTGTCCTTGTCCTAATTGTGCCACATTATCACCTCAAATTGTTTTATGTAAATGATCAGTAGGTTAGCGATTATATAAATACTTTGCTATTGTATGTTTGGGTTTATTTTAAAACGATTGTACCATTTGACATTTGAAAAGTGCATATGAAAAGACGTTTTAATAATTAAAAATATGGAATCAATGATTAAAATATGGAATAAACAATTAAAATGTATGAAAATAGATAAAAAAGTATATGTTTAGTCCTTATCTATCTTTTTCCACATCACGATACCTTTGTTATCCCTTGAACGGAAGTAACCCT
This sequence comes from Methanobacterium sp. Maddingley MBC34, assembly GCA_000309865.1. Lineage (NCBI taxonomy): Archaea > Methanobacteriati > Methanobacteriota > Methanobacteria > Methanobacteriales > Methanobacteriaceae > Methanobacterium > Methanobacterium sp. Maddingley MBC34. The sequence continues at coordinate 317 of AMGN01000017.1, forward strand.
TCCTTTCCAGGTTTCGGAGGGCATGTTCAAAGTTAAGGAGTGAGAGTTCTGTGAAACCCATATCAGTGATCCATTCAAAAAGATTTTCCAGGTTATCCTCTTTATCAGGGAGTAACAAATAAATATTGGACTGGAAAGAAGTCAAATCCTTTTTAGGTTTTTGGGTTAGTAGTTTAAACTGATTTTTTATCTTCTGCAATTCCTTTATTTTCAGATCCTTTTCTTCCAGTTGTTTGACTAACTCCTGAATCTCATCTTCCTTTTTCTGGATGATTTTTTCCTGATCTTTCTGTAACTCTTGAAGTTTGCTGTGCTCGAGAATCAGGGATCTGGAAGATTCTTTCTGGCACTTTTTAAGCTCGATCTTCAACTTGCTGATCTCTAAAAGACAGGCTTTAACCAGCTGCCTCAACTGTTCTCTCTCGGTATCCTTCAAAAAGGCCATATTTATCACTTGGTTAGTGGAATTTTTATTACCTAGATAATCACTAATTCTAATATTATTTATGCACCAATTTCCTTTTAAGCTTTGAGATAGGAACTAAGCATTTTAATACTAATCCTCAAAAAAAATATCCTCACTTACAAAAATAAGCTCCTTTTTTTACACATGAATTACTTTGAAAATTATATTTTTAATAGTCGGAATTTTTTTAAATATTTCAATAAAACATTTGCAAACAAAAAAAACCCCTTCAATTCAAAGGAACACTTGAATTAATATGTTTTTAAAAAGAAGGATTTAGTACCAAAAAATAGGATTAAGAGCAATAAAAAAAACGGAGATCACATTATCTCCGCAATAAGCTCTGCATTTAATATGGATGCTCCCGCAGCACCCCTGACAGTGTTATGGCCCAAAAGAACATATTTTAGGCTTTGGGGGAATGTTGCATCCTGCCGGAGTCTACCCACAGTAACTGCCATTCCTTTTCCCATCATGCGATCCATGCGGGGTTGGGGTCGGTTGTCTTCTTCCCTGACAATAACCGGATTTTCAGGTGCTGAGTAAAGATTCAGTTTCTGGGGGAGTGCCTGGAAAGTCTGGAGGGATTTTTTAATGTCTTCCAGATTGAATTCTTCATCCATTTCCATGAAAACTGCTTCGGTGTGACCGTCCACCACTGGAACTCGGTGGCAGGATGTGCTGACTCCGAATGTTGCTGGTTCCACATTCTCACCATCAAAGTCACCCAGGAGGTGCAGTGTTTCTTCCTCCATTTTTTCCTCTTCCCCACCAATGAAGGGTACCAGGTTGTCGATCATGGCCATGGATGGCACTCCATTGTAGCCTGCTCCAGAAACAGCCTGCATGGTGGATACATATACACGGTTGATGTCGAACTGGTCGTAAATGGGTTTCAGGGTAAGTACCAAGGCAATGGTTGAACAGTTAGGGTTGGTGACAATGAATCCATCCCATCCCCTGTTTTTCTGCTGGATTTCTATTAAGTCCAGGTGTTCTGGGTTCACCTCGGGTATAACCAGGGGCACGTCTGGTTCCATGCGCATGGCACTGGCATTTGAAGCCACTTTCATACCTGCTTCGGCGAATTTGGGCTCAACTATTGCTGCATTTTCTGCAGGTAGTGCTGAGAAGACTATTTCCACATCTTTCACCTGGCGGGGGTCAGTGTCCACTACCACCGTGTCCTGCACTGTCTCCGGGATGGGTGTGTCCATGTGCCAAGTCACTGCATCCTGATATTTTTTTCCTGCAGAACGCTGGGAGGCCGTCAGAGCAGTTATCTCAAATTTGGGGTGATCCTCGAGAAGTTGTATAAATCGCTGCCCTACCATTCCTGTTGCACCTAAAATACCTACATTTACCATATAACCACCTTTTAAACCTTTTAATATACTGTTTATTAATTACTGTCCCTAAACTCTATATAATATTATCACTTCTTTTGATTCAATATTTTCTGTAATAATTATGGAAAACAATTTATAATCCCAGAACATCAATTTATAATCCCAGAACATCATCCATATTACTAATTTTACCCTTTTCGGCTGTCACCACGTAACGGATGGCCTTGATCACACCATTGACAAATGCCTGTCTGGTACCGGCACGGTGTGTTATTTCCAGGCGTTCTCCATCCCCTGCAAATAGAACTGTGTGGTCTCCAACAATGTCTCCACCACGAACTGCGTGGATCCCAATTTCTTCAGGTGTTCGCTCACCAACCATCCCTTCCCTACCGTAGACACCTACTTCATCCAGATTGCGGTTTAGGGCTCCTGCTATGAGTTCGGCAGCCTTTACTGCAGTCCCCGATGGTGCGTCCTTTTTGTGCTTGTGGTGTGCTTCAATGATCTCCACATCGTAATCTGTAAGAATGGATGCCAGCTCTTCCACCACCTTAAAAAAGACATTCACTCCCACAGCCATGTTTGGGGATATAACCGCCCTTACAGAATTATTTTCTATGGCAGACTGGTTAGATTTCATCTGTTCTTCGGTAAAACCAGTTGTTCCCACCACCAGATTAACACCGGATTCTGCAGTGGTTTTTATGGTGCCTACTGCTGCCACGGCAATGGTGAAATCCACCAGTACATCGGGTTTTTTTTCATCCAGTGTTGCTCTAAGCTTTTCTGCACCCACTATAGGTACGTTAATTGGTCCGATTCCCATAACTTCCCCTACATCACGCCCCTCCAGGGGTGTGTTAGGGGCTTCTATGGCTGCCACCACCTGCATGTCATCCTGCTCCAGGATGCTGTTGATGATCATGGATCCCATTCTTCCACCTGCACCGGTTACTGCCACATTTATCATAATATATCATCTCCTAAAGATTGATTGTGTGTAATCCTTAAAAATGTGTAATCCTTAAAAAAATAAAATAAGAGAGAAATAAAGTGTTATTTAAAAAATCCAATGGCCTGGATCCAGGCAGTTAATTTGGTAATTACAATTAATTTGTAATTATTTTGTTCTATAGCTTAGAAAAAGCTTTTTAGATTAACTGCAGGTCCAGGAGTACCTTCCTGAGTTTTTCCAGGCTTTCCTCTTTTAATGGGGCCAGAGGCATGCGCACATGACCAGCAGGTCTGCCCATCATGTTAAGTGCTTCCTTGGCTGGCACTGGATTGGATTCCACAAAGAGAACCTTCATCAGATCGTATAACTCGTAATGAAGATCCTGAGCTCCTTTGAAGTCTCCTTCCAGGGCTTTTTTCACCATTTCACTCATGCGTGCAGGGTCAACATTACCCACCACACTGATAACTCCTTTACATCCCTGGGATATCATGGGTAAAGTGAGGTTGTCGTTTCCAGATAGGACCAAGAAATCATCCACATCCAGGCTTTTAAGTTTATGGATGGTCTGGGAAACTTTGTCCAGATCAGGGTTGGCTTCCTTGATAGCCACTATATTATCCAGCTGGGCTACACGTCCAATGGTTTCCACATCAATATCTGTCCCGGTACGGGAGGGAACATTGTAAACGATGATGGGAATGTTCACAGACTCTGATAACATTTTATAGTGCTCATAAAGCCCATGTTGTTGGGGTTTGTTATAGTAAGGCGTTATCACCAGTGCGTAATCTGCACCAATATCTTCCGCGTATTTAACCAGGTCCAGAGCTTCTTTGGATGAGTTGCTACCTGCTCCGGCCACTGCAGCCACCTTGCCCTTCACCTCATCCACCAGAATCTCCATCATCTTCTTCTGTTCATGGTGGGTTATGGTGGCAGACTCACCGGTGGTTCCGGCGGCCAGTAGGCCATTTACACCTCGTTCTAGGAGATAATTCATGTTCTCCCTCATTCCCTCTTCATCTACCGTGTCTTCACGGGTGAAGGGGGTTACCATAGCAACTGTGGTACCTTCCAATTTCATTCCAAGACTCTCCTTACCATTTCATAAGCTCTCTTACCATCATTCCAGTCCACAAATATAACCACTGAAGTCTGACTTGATGAAATTTCCACTATGTTTATTTTATTCTGACGTAGTGGTGCAGTGATTTTAGTAATAATACCCGGTGTGTCAATGAAGTCCTGGCTGTTGACGGTGATCATGGCGATCTCCCGACCCAGTGACAGGGAACTCATATCCGGACTTTTTACCACCACCTCATGAAGGATTTCATGGGCAGCATCAGCCATTGATTTATCAATGAAAAGGGTTATTGAGTTTTGACCGGTAGAAATACCGTAAATATTAATATTATTATCCTGCAGGGTTTTGGTGAGTTCAGCTAGAATTCCCACTTTGGTCAGGATCTCTTCACCAACCACTGCAATGACTGAAATGGGTTCATTGTTGAGAGTGGTTGATCTTAGCATTTTATCTTTAGATGGACCCATTATCTCTGTTCCGGGTGCTGAAAGATCACCGTGTTCAAATCCTATGATTTTGGCATTAATTTTGGGGTCTTTGTAGCGCAGCGCATGAGGATGCAGTACCTGGGCTCCGTGTGTTGCCAGATCCCTCATTTCCTCCACACTGATCTTGTCCAGTTTCTTGGCGGACTGTAGTTTATTGGGATCAGTGGACATCACTCCTCCCACGTCGGTGACAATGATCACCTCTTCTGCATGGAGGCAGTGACCCATCAGGAAAGCGGTTATGTCACTTCCACCCCTTCCTAGGGTGGTGATGTTGCCTTCTCTGTCTTTTCCCAGGAAACCGCAGAGTACAGGGATCACTCCCTGATCTAAGAGTTTCAGGATCTCTCTTGATCTGATCTCGGTTTCTGCAAAGTCAATTTTAGCATTTAAATAGTTGCTGTCAGTTATAACTGGCCAAAGTTCCATATGAGGATCTATGTATTCTGATTTGACACCCAGGGATTCTATGGTGGATGAAAAAACCCTTACACTGGTGATTTCTCCCATGGAGACTATATCTGCCATCTGTTTCTCGGTTATGGCATCTCCTATAGATTTGTTTACAATTTCCAGGATGTTATCGGTGGTCTTGTTGATGGCTGAAACCACCACCACCACCTTTTTGCCCTGCATGTATTCCTTAACCACTGCTCGGGCTGCTTTTTTGATCCTTTTTCCATCTCCGATGGATGTTCCTCCAAACTTGGCCACTACTATTCCCATAGCAACCAACCTTAGAAGTAATTATTTCTAACTAATCGAGTTACGTAACCTGCGATTTTGTTTCGCAGATGTTTGGTACTTACAGTGGAGAATTCCTGCACTAACTTCTTATTTTCATCGAAATCTGTGGTGAATTTACCGGGATAAGTTTCAATCAGCTCTTTGGATGTTCTTTTAACGAATGATGTTCTAATGTTACCCATGCTTTTTACCTCCTTGAATTTTCTGTTGTTCTTTTTTGCTCAAATCCGTCAGTATCATAGTGATCTGGGTGAGACTGTCTTTATCAATTTCCTGCTCTTTAGCTATTTCTCGGATCTTATGGTGGATAAATTCTTCCCTTTCTGGATCATGAATTTTCATTCCCAGAACTATCTTGGCATGGTAAATATCAGTTGCCAGGGAAGTTCGCTCTTTTATGAGCTTTATTATTTCCTCATCCAGTATGTCTATTTTTTTCCGAGAGCTTTCAAGTAGTTGTAACGCTTCTGCCCTATCCATGGTCAACCACCTTGGTTCCCACATTATCCACTTGAGTTAAAATGACTTTTCCAGGATACGAATTCCATGCTTCCTGAACAGAGCCTATATTTTTCTCTGGAACAATGGCCACAAATGAAGGACCAGTTCCTGAAAGACCCGCAGCCAGTGCACCAGAATTTAACGCATCCAGTGCAATTCCAGCATCAAAACCTAAAGCAGCACTGTACAACATTCCGTTTAAGGTTAGGGCTTCATAAATGTTCCCCTTCAGTGCTTCTTGAAATGCGAGTTTTACCCAGGGAGCTAGAAGTTTCATTCTACCTACATCAGATTGGGCAGTAGGTGACTTTCTATTGGGCATATATATTAATATATTTTGCTCCTCCATGGAACTCTGGTGGAAGATCTCCCTCCGTGGATTGTGGGTGATGGTGAGACCCCCAAGGAAAGAAGCACTTGCATCATCAAATGCACCGGTAATGGTAACACCGGCCTCCAGGGAAGCATCAATGGCCAGGTTAATTATTTCTGAATCATTTAAGCTATCTGGAGGAATTAAGCCATCATTCACCATAGCCTGGTATGTAGCCAGCACCACTGCATTGGAGGTGGCACTACTACTGGAAAGTCCAGAAGCCACTGGTAAAGTGGAACTGGTCTTTATATAAATCCCTGTTTCTATATTGAATTTTTCCAGCACTTTGTCAACACAGATCTCCATGAGTGTGGTGTCAACATCCCTATCTGCTTTAAATATTCTTTTTGATGATTTTAAACTGGCTTCTGCAGTTACATAAAGCTTTATACCAAACGCAGAACCGCAACCCGTGGATATGGCATTAATTACCGTAGCTGACCCTGGGGATCGGACAATTGCTTTCAAATTATCACCTGTAAGAGCTAACTCTTATTGAGTATTGCATTATTTTATATACATAGGAATAAAAAGACTAATAAATACATCGATGGAAAGAATAAAAAATAGAAAAGAATTAATAAATATTACTGAATGAAGGTCTATAAAAAATACAATAATAATCAGGTTAGGAATAATAATAATAATAATAATAATCGGGTTAGGGTTCCATGGATCTATGAAAATTTTACATAATGTCAAATTTACCCCACAAAATAATATACATCCCAAATTTATAAAAATATGATTTCCATAAAAAAGAATTTAAATAAATAAGCATAAAATTTAAATTATAATGTTACATCTAGAGTTTTAAAAAATGAGGTGAAAGATATGGTTGTTAAAGTAGAAGTATTCACATCTCCTTCCTGTCCCTACTGTCCCATGGCTATTGAAGTTGTAAACGAAGTCGAAAAAGACATGCCTGGCACCCTTGAAGTTGAAAAAATCGACATCACGGTTGACCGTGATAAAGCGATTGAATACGGTCTCATGGCAGTGCCTGCCATTGCCTTAAACGGAGTCGTGCGTTTTGTAGGCGCTCCAGCCAAGGAAGAACTGTTAAAGGCCATAGAAGAAGAAAAAACCGGGAAATAATTTTATTTTATTAGTTAACATGGAAGATTATTAAATAACATGGAAAAAAATCATTCCCCTCAAAAATACCAGAATATCCCCAAACCCAATTCTAAACCTGGTAGGGAGAATCAATCCTCCCCTCCATCTGTTTCTTTTCCAGTTGACAGTGACAGTTATGGAATCACCACTGGAAGTGCAGCCACTGCAGCAGCTTTAGCCGCAGTCTTATCAATAAAAGGAAAGGTTTCCTCAGTCACTATCAAAACACCACTGGGATGTATGGATATTTCTGTTAAAACATCCCAAAAAATTGATGATTATTCTGGACATGCTTCAGTGGTGAAAATGCCCTATCATGACCCTGATGTTACCATCAACCTGGAAGTACAGGCAGAAGTCCATCTTCAAGATAAACCAGGCATCATAATTACCGGGGGAGAAGGAGTGGGTCGGGTAACCAAACCCGGATTACAATTACTTGTGGGGGAAGTGGCCATAAACCCAGTTCCCAGGGAGATGATCAAGTCCAACCTGGAGGATGTACTGCCACCAGGTAAGGGTGCAGAAGTCAAAATTATCATACCGGATGGTAGAAAAATTGCCCATAGGACCATGAATCCCCGTCTGGGTATTATGGATGGTATTTCAATACTGGGAACCACTGGCATTGCCCGTTCCATGAATTCAGAGAGTTTCGAAAAGGCCAAAAAATGTCAGCTGGATGTGGCACTGGCTGAAGGATACCACCAACTGGTTTTCGTACCGGGTAATATTGGAGAAAAACTGGCCCTGCAGTTACTGGATGTGGAAGAGGACCAGATCATCCAGATGGGTAACCTGGTGGGTTACATGCTGGATGAGGCCAAAAAAAGTAAGATATCTAGTTTAATTCTTTTAGGGCATGCTGGTAAACTGGTTAAAATAGCCGGGGGCATCTTTCAAACGGAACATCGCCTGGCAGATGGTCGTCGGGAGATCATCACCGCCCATACTGGACTGGTGGGTGGAGATAGGAAGACCATGGAAGAAGTTTACAGATCCAACACCACCGAGGATATGATGGAAATCCTGGAAAGAGAAGGACTACTTGAAAAAGTTTTCAACTCCATAGCCCTCGCCATTCAAGAACGCTGCCAGGAAAGGTTCGATTTAAAGCCAGAAGTGCTTATTTTAAAGATGGATGGTACTTTACTCAACAGTAACCACAGTGTTGAACTAAAACATTCTTAGATTTTGTTTATTTCGCCAAGAACCTAATTTTGTATTTATATTAAAACAAAAAAACAAGCCTATTTAAAACCATACCTGTTTTGATAAGGATGTTTTTAAGTACTTATAGATGCTATAAGAATTGATAGATGCTATAAGAACTTATAGATGTATAAAAATGAAAATAGATTATTTTATTGATGGTCCTTCGAATTGTTTTATTGATGGTCATTCAAATTGACACTTATATATATAAACATGAAAAAATATGGTGAAATCATGCGCGTGTGTTTATTAGGACAATACCCCCCTCACATTGGAGGTGTTTCATCCCATACTTACCTCCTCTCTATGGAACTTGTAAAAAGAGGAGATGAAGTTTACGTGTTAACCTATCCCCACCCCGATGTTAAAGATATTGATGGGGTGAAGGTGGAAACTGCATTCGCACCCAATATCAAGGGATTAAGGGGTTTATTTTTCTTCATATCCTCATTTTTCAAATTAATAAGTATTGTGCGCCGTTTCAATATTGGACTGATCCACGCTCACTTCCTTCTCCCACCAGGACTCATTGGGGTATGTGTGGGGTCACTTCTTGGGAAAAAAACTGCAGTAACTGCCCATGGCTCTGACCTTATGATACAGGCTAAAAATCCGATTCTCAGGAGGTTGATTAAGTTTGTTCTTAAAAGGGCTGACTACGTGCTGGTGGTGAACCAGACCCTTAAGGATAAGGTGTTGGAGTTGGGCATAAATCAAGATAAGGTTTATATAACCCCTAATGCCGTGGATGTGGAAAAATTCAACCCTCAAAAGAGGGAACTTCCCTCTGATATGAAGATGAGTGCTGATAAGCCTGTGCTGCTTTTTGTGGGTAACCTGGTGTTCCAAAAGGGAGTTAAATATCTTCTGGAAGCTAAAAAGTTAATGAAAAATGATGCAGAACTTTTGGTTGTGGGTGACGGTCCGCTGCGCCAGGAACTGGTGATGAAAGTTAAGGATGATGGGATCCCTGATGTGGTTTTTGTTGGTGCCCGGCGCGATGTGGATCAGATCATGCCTTCGGCTGATGTTTTTGTTCTGCCCAGTATATCCGAAGGATTTCCAATTACTATCTTAGAAGCCATGGCCAGTGGCCTGCCAGTGGTGGCCACCAATGTGGGGGGTATCAGTGAAGTGATGAATGAAAAGGTGGGGATAATGCTTAACCCTTCCAGTCCCATGGAACTGGCCAGAGCCCTGGATAAAATCCTGGAAAATAAAACGTTAATGACTGATATGGGTGTTGCTGCCAGGGAACAGGCCCTGAAATACAGTGCAGTGAAAATACCCTACTGATTCGATTATTATAAAAAAACCCACATCCTTCAATTATTATTTATCAATAGCTCTATCCAACAGTATTAATTATACATTTAACTCACTATATTTCTAGTAAGAAATAGTAAGAAAATTAAAGTTACAGAGAAATTTAAAGCTATATGAAAATCTTAAATCAAATATAAATCTTAAAAGAAAGAATCCTAAAGATAAAAATCCAAAGGAAATAATCCTAAAGGAAAACTGTAGTATTGGATGCCAATTAAGAATAAAACTGGAGAGTAATGGATATGGATGAGAAGGAATTCACGCATCTTACCAAGAGTGGGGTGCACATGGTGGAAGTAGGGGATAAACCAGTCATCAAACGAACCGCCCTTGCCAAGGGAAAAATAATATTAAACAATGAAACCATCCAACTCATTGAAAAAGGAGAACTTAAAAAGGGTAACGTACTCACCACCACCCAGATAGCAGCCATTCAGGCAGTTAAATCCACCCCTCAGATGATACCACTCTGCCATCCCATACCCATTGGAGGAGTGGAAGTGGAATTTGAAGTGAACCCAGAATCTATTGAGATTACTGTGGAAGTAACCAGCACCGGAAAAACAGGAGTGGAGATGGAAGCCATCACTGGAGTTAGTGTGGGTCTTTTGACCATATGGGACATGGTTAAAAGTGTGGAAAAGGATGAAAACGGACAGTACCCCTCCACTCGTATCACTAATATTGAAGTTATCAGGAAAGAAAAAATTGAATTAAACTAGGGGAACTATGAGTCTTGAATCAGTGGATCCAACCATCAGGAAGATAATAAATGATTCTTATCCTCAGATTGAGGAGTTTAACCCTGCACAGAAGGCGGTGTTGGATGCAGGGCTACTGGATGAGAAAGAAAACTACATCATCGCTATTCCCACTGCCAGTGGTAAAACTCTTCTGGGAGTGATGGCTGCCCTACGCACCCTCCTTGATGGGGGTAAAGTGGTTTATGCTGTGCCACTTTTATCCATTCAGAATGAGAAGGTTAAGGAATTTAAAAACTTTGAAGAACACGGTATCAAGGTGGGTAAACATCCATCTTCATCGGACCTGGCAGTGATGGTATTTGAATCCTACGACGCCCTGACCCGTTTCAACTGGAACACCTTATCTGAGGTGGATCTTCTCATTGTAGATGAGTTCCACATGATCGGGGAGTACAGCAGGGGTCCCACCATTGAATGTGCCATAACCCGTTCCAGGCTTTTAAATCCAGGAATGAGATTAATCGCATTATCCGCCACCCTCCAGAACATGGAGGAGCTTTCCACATGGCTAGGTGCCAGGGTGGTGGAACACGACTACCGACCAGTACCCCTCTTTAAGGAAGTGCTAAACACTGAAGAGTACGGTACCAAGAATAAGAACGATGTTATCCTGCGCATTCTTAAGGATTCCATGGATGAATCCAGCCAGGCCCTGGTCTTTGTTTCCACCCGCCGTTTCACAGAATCACTGGCCAATTACCTGGCAGGTAAGATTAAAAAGAGTCTGCCTGCAGACAAAAAAAAGGATTTCAAGAGGGTGGCTGAGAAGATACTGGATGTTCCCCGAAGACGAGGATCCTTACCCACTGAGGTGTGCCTGAAACTGGCGGAGTGTGCTGAAAACGGGATGGCCTTCCACCATGCAGGCCTATTTGACAGACAGAAGGAGATTATTGAGGAGGAGTTCCGTGCCGGGAACCTCTTAATGATCACCGCCACTCCCAGCCTGATGTATGGGGTGAACCTCCCCTCCAAGAACGTTGTCATCAGGGATTACACCCGCTGGACCAGCCAGGGGCCCCAGCCCATACCTGTCTTTGATTACCTGCAGATGTCTGGCCGTGCCGGGCGTCCAGGATATGATAAGGAGGGATACTCCTATCTGATTGGTAAGACACTGTCTGAAGCGGAGCAACTTCAGTACCAGTACATCTATGGGGAGATTGAGGCCACCAATTCCAAGTTGCTGGAAAACAGGGATGCTGTTTACCGCCAGATCATATCCCAGGTTGCAGCAGGAATGGCCAAAAACCTGGATGAACTTGAGGAATTTTTCCAGAGCACATTCTCTGGTTTCCAGATGAGCCACTCGGAATATACATCCTTATTTGCCTCAGATACCATCCAGTTCCAGATTAAGGAGGCGCTGGAGTTTCTCACAGAACATGGGATGATTCAGGCTGTTCCCGATGGTCTGCGGGCCACTGCATTTGGTATGTTAATTGCCAAGAGTAACTACTCAGTGCAGACTGCAGTGCGTCTTAAGGAATTCGCACGTTCTGGTGGGGAAGTTGACATACACCGTTTGGTATACGAAATATGCCGTACACCTGACCTTATTCCCATATCATTTAAAGGCCGTAAAAGCCGTGACCCTGTTAGGGACCGGTTGAACAGAGCAGGTTTGTTTGTGGTGGATGTGGGTAATGATGAGGCCACTGCTGCCACACTCATGGAGTGGATGGATGAACGGAGTGAGTATGAGATTGAAAATGCATTTAATGTCTATGCTGCATCCACCAGGAGAGCTGCCTATGAGGCATCCCAGCTGGTGAAGTTCCACCGTGAGATATGCCAGGTTCTGAGTATCTACACCGGACTGGATGCCATGGAAACTCTTACTGCCAGACTTTACTACGGTGTGAAGGAGGAATTACTGCCACTGGTGGTGGGGATCAAACGTTTGGGCCGCAGACGTGCAAGGGCACTGGTTGATGCCTTTGGTACAGACCTTCGCTACGCGTCCCGTGAGGAACTACTTCGAATTGAAGGTATAGGGCCTAAGACAGCGGAAAATATACTTAAAAAATATCATGCACATGATTAAATGCCCATGATTATCAAAGAACTGGAATTTTCCCAGGAGATATCAAAAAATGATCTTCTGGAGGCACTTAAGGGTGAAGCCAACCAGGTGTATATAAATGACTTCATCAAAACCTGCAGTTTCCTCAAGAAGAATATGGAACATGTACACCCTCATTATCAGGAGGAGTACATTAAAATGTATACTGAAGGATATTTAAAGGGTTACAGGGATGTTAAAAATGATAAAACATCTTACTCAGGACAAGTTGATGTTTTAGAATTGGAAGAATCAATCCAACTCCTGGAAAACCAGGAACAATTAATGGAAGCAGAGTTTGGTAAAAATAATCGATCCTTTAAGCCCTACCTGATCATGTCCCTTTACACCACATTCATACTGGAAGAACCAGTCCATCCTGTGGGCACACCATTCCCAGGGGGCTTGAAGGTGCGAAAAGATAAAAATATTTATTACTGTCCAGTTAAAGAAAATAATGAAGACAACCCCCTGGCAGTTTGTGGTTTCTGTATTGCCCAACAGGAACCAGACATGTGAAAGGACCATATAAGTAAATGGGTTAGGTTATGATTTTGCTGTGGAGTATGAATTTACTAAAACTCGCTAAACCAAGTAAAATACTTCAATGGACCGTATGAATAAAATAAATACCCTAGTGATGAGTTATGGTCAATAAAATTAGTGAAATGAATTTCAATCAGGAAATAAGTAAAGATAAGCTTTTTAAGGTTTTAAAAGAAGAAGCGCGGTCCATTCACATTCAAGATATTATGAGGGGATCCAACTTCCTTAAGGAGGATGTGAAATTCATGCCCCCTAGGGAAAGGAAGGATATCATTGCCAGGTTCACCAAGGCATTGTTCGTACGTATCAAGGACATAAAAGATGACCACTCCCATTATTCAGGTTATGTGGATCCAGATAAGCTTAAAAACTTCTTGAATATTCAGAATGAGAATATTCAAAACTCCCAGAATCTCGATGAAAAATGTTTCTACCTCATTGCCAGGGTGGTAAGCACTTACACTGCTTTTGTAAAGGAGGAACCCATCCATCCGGTCGGGACCCGGTTCCCAGGTGGTTTCACCCTCCGACTGGTTGACGGTGTTTTCCTGTGTCCAGTGAAGGATAAACAGAAAGATACACCCAGTGCACTGTGTCGATTCTGCGTTTCAGTGCAGGATAAGAGTGTAAATTGAAATATAACCCTAATTTATCAAAATATTTTTATTCCTATTTTAATAAAAATAATAAAGTAACAATAATAACTGATTTTAGAAAAAAATGTTTTTCTAATATCATCCTGAAAATAGGAATAAAAAAATGAAAAAAGAATGAGAAATGATTAAAGAATAAAAAGTATATTTTTTAAATCGAATAAAGTGAATTTGTAAGCAATTCTGTTTTATTATATTAAAACCATTTTTAACAGCTTGGGAGTGAACAATATGGAACCCGCATCAGTAATCATTGTGGAAGATGAGAAAATAACTGCCATGGACCTGAAGCAAAAACTGATTAACCTTGGTTTCAAAGTTCCAGCCATTATTTCCAATGGGGAAGATGCAGTTAACACCGTGGCGGAACTAAGGCCAGATGTGGTGCTTATGGATATTGTACTCCAGGGGGAGATGGATGGAATCCAGGCCGCACAAAAAATAAGCTCCCTGGACATCCCGGTGGTATTCTTAACAGCTTATTCTGATGATAAGACCTTACAAAGGGCTAAATCTACCAATCCCTACGGCTACATCATCAAACCCTATCCTGATAAAGAACTACAGCTGGCACTTGAAACCACCATCCAAAAACACCAGGAATACAGGGATAAAGTTGAATTAATCCGTTATAAAGGCCTGGGTGAAGGAGTGCCTCTCACCAGTCATGATGAAGAGGTTTCATGGGAGGAACGTCCAAAGATACTTATTGTGGAAGATGAGATCATCACCGCCATGGATCTTGCAGCACAGCTGGGTGAAATGGGCTACTTGGTGATGGACACAGTGACCACAGGCCAGGAAGCCATCCAAAAAGCAGAGTTATTCCGCCCTGATTTGATATTGATGGATATCGTGCTAAGCGGAGAACTGGATGGTATTAATGTTGCCGAACACATCCAGGACCTGGACATACCAGTGGTTTACCTCAGTGCCTACACTGATGATTCCACAGTAGAAAGGGCCCTTAAAACATCCCCCTATGGTTATCTACCCAAACCATACCAGATTGATGAACTTTACAGTACTCTGGAAACTGCCCTGCAACAACACAAATCAGAGCTTGAAAGAATAGAAAAAATAGATCATAAGATCAGTGTTAAGGAAGGGGAGATGGTAATTGAAAAAACTGCGGTGTTTTTCATCAGTGCCATTATTCTTTCATTGATTGTTTACAGTCTGGCTACCCGAAGTATGACCTGGCTCATGTACCTTTTATTCATCCCCGCCATCTACAACCTGTTTATTGTCACCGTAAGTTTAAAGAAACCTTCACCTGCTTTAGGAGTGGAACTGCCCTTTATCAGCATTCTCATCCCCGCACACAATGAAGAGTTCACCATCGAGCGTTGCGTTCGGTCCCTGGCGGATTTAGACTATTATAAAGAGGGAAAACGTAACTATGAGATCATTGTGATTAACGATGGTTCATCTGACCAGACAGGTCCGGTTTTAAGTCCCCTTAAAAAGGAATTCGATTTTCTGCGTATTGTAACCCGCAAACCACCCCGTGCTGGTAGGGGTAAAGGATACGTCCTTAACGATGGTGTGAGAATATGCCAAGGTGATGTTATCGCTGTTTTTGATGCTGATGCCCGTTTAGAACCTGATTTTCTTAATAAAATCGTTCCGTACCTTGATGATGAGGATGTAGCAGGAGTACAGGCCAGGGTACGCATGTACAATGCTGACCGGAACCTGCTTACCAAGATGCAGGAGGTTGAGTTTTCTATTTTTGGTAATGTCATTCTCAGGGCAAGGGATGTAATGGACAAATCCGGTTTCCTGGGAGGTAATGGACAGTTAACCCGGAAAAAGTTCGTGGAAAATATAGAAGGATGGGATGGTTTTGCAGTTACCGAAGACCTTAACATGAGCATTAAACTAATACTGGATGGTCATAAAATACGTTTCTGTCCAGAAGCAGTGGTCTGGCAGGAAGCAGTGCCCCAGTGGAAGCCTTTCTTCCGTCAGAGAGTCAGGTGGGCTACAGGGAACCTTGAAACATTATTCGTGTACCTTGCACCCATTATAGACGCTAAAATACCACTCTACAAAAAAATAGATTCCATACAGTACTTGGTTTTCCTCCTGTTCACCGTGTTTGTGATGCTGGGATACATTGTGGCCATACTGAATTTAGGGAACATAGTACGCTTTGCAATGGAAGCCCCGGTGATCATTGGATTGATATCTACAGTGGCTTTCTTCCCGGGGGTTCTTCTGGGGATCAGGCGGGATAAAGTTGGAATTTTAAGGTCACTGGTTCGTGCAGTGGAGTACTGGGCTTACTGTCTTTATCTAATACCACTCTTCTTTGCTGCTTTTATTCACATGTTAACTCGTAAAGAGAGGAGATGGGCTAAAACTAAACATACCGGAGAATAGGATTATAAAAAAAATGTCTAAAAAAGAAATTATATGAAGATAATCTAATTGGGCATATAGGGGTGATTATCATTAGTAATGAATTTAATGGTAAAAATCTGGTTATTTCCCATGAATATCATGCTGAACTGGATGAAATCCGGGAAAAGGTTAAGCATGGTCATTGCAACACTTTAAGGGAATGTTTACTACTTTTTGAGGATCTCTGGGCTGAATCCCATAAAACTGACATGCTAATTTCCCATAAGTTCCAGAAGGAGATGGAGAAACTGTCCCAGAAAGACCCAGAACAGTATGGTCATGTTCTAAAGAAGATGGAACAGATCACAGCCAACCCCTTGCACTACAAACCATTGAGTGGTGATCTTCACGGGTCCCGACGGTCACATGTGGGAGATTTTGTGCTAATATATGGAATTGAGGAGGGCAGGGTGATTTTTCAGGATTATAATCATCACGATCGAGTTTATCAGGGAAAAATAGAATAATCTTTTTACAATTCAATTATTCCAATTCAACATCCACCAGTGTTTTCACTCTTTCCAGTGAACGTTTTAAAGCATCACCATGCATTTCAATCTTCACTGCACCTTTAGGGCAGATTTCAGCACATCTTCCACATATTCTACATTTTTCTTCGTCTCGTTTTATACTTCCATCCGTCACAGTGATTGCATCCACAAAACACACATCCTGACTACACAATCCACAGCCATTGCAGAGATCCTCATTGAATGTTATTTCTACACCCTCCATGGATGAGAAGCTACTACTCATACCATCTGGTAGGTTAGGAGTCATTTTCCAGAGACAACAACACTGGCAGCAGTGGCAGATGGAAAGTAACTCCTCTTTAGGACCTGTGTTTAGCCATACACTGTCGATCTTATTTCTGCCAATGATTGGCACCAGACCTGCTTCCTGACACCGGTTTATGTGTTGAATTGCTTCGGTGGCTGAAACTGTTCTTCCACGCTTGTTTGATATTCTCTGGGACCCTTTCCCTAAAAACAAACATCCCATATCATGAGGGTAATCCTGGCAGTTATTGGAAGTGCGGCATATGCAGGTGTCCATTATGAAATGGTATTTTGACCTGCCGATCATCTCCCTTAAAACTTGACTGGGGAGTACTGTATTATCAGGGGAAACTGAAACTCTGGTATTTACTTCCAGTTCCTGAACAGTTCCTGCATGATGGGTTTTGATGGCAACATCCCGGGGAAGTACCTGTATATCATCCCCTGCAAAGAGCATCTTATTCACCACCCATGCCAGGAGTGGGAGTTTCTGGCAGGCCCTGGCCAGGAAAAAGCGAGTGTTGAAGGTTGAGTGTATAACCCGTATACTGATATCTGAAAAGCTGATCTTTTTCATTACATTCCCCTTATTGATATAAAGATTATTAAATCCTGTTTTTAAAATCTTTGATTCTTTGAAAATCTTTAGCAAAAATTGGGAAATAATCCCCTTAACACAACTTTAAATGCTTTTAAATCTTTTTTATCTTCTTAAAATCATTTTTATTATCTTCACTGTTAATTACCATCAACTTCATTGTACAATCATCCCTTAATTCACTATTCCCAATTAACTTAATACTAGTCCCAATTCACTTAATTATACGGTCAGACTCATTCAATGGTTAAATCAACAGAGAACCCAAATTTATCAGTAAAGTATATATTTGTAATGAGTCGTACATATCTACATGACAAAAAAGAAAAGTGTCTACATCCGCCTGGAGCCAGAGTACATTGAACGAATTGACCAGATAGCCAAGAAAGAGGACCGTTCAAGATCATACATCATACGTAGATTGATCATAAATGGACTGAGTAAAAAGTAATATTTTTTAGTTATTTTTTATCTAGATCTCTTAAGATACACTTTTAAAACACTTATAAAAGTATGTAAACACTTAATAAAAGCATAACGCTACTTTAAGTTCTATTTAAAGGAAATGGTAACCATGAGCGGAGATCAAATTCTACTTGGCCTGGGGCTTATTATTGGATTGGGAATTTCTCTGCAATGGTTAGCTCGTACTATCAAAATTCCTGGAATTATATTACTCCTCCCGGCAGGTATGATAGTAGGCCCTGTTTTAGGCCTGGTAAAACCCTTCGAAATTTTTGGTGATTCACTTTTCCCCATTGTAACCCTGGGGGTTGGTATCCTTCTTCTAAAGGGAGGGTTCGAGTTACGCATTCGGGACCTTAAACCCAATGTGAGTAAGGCAGTGTGGCGTTTAGTTACTGTAGGGGTATTAATAACACTGACTTTAGGCACACTGGCCATTCTGATAATTTTAAAAGTTCCATTCATCCTGGCGCTTCTTCTGGCCTCCATTCTGGTTGTTTCCGGACCAACAGTAGTGGGGCCCATACTTCAATTCGCCCGCCCCAAGGAGCCAGTGGGCTCTGTGTTGATGTGGGAAGGTATCATTATAGATCCCATAGGTGCCAGTTTAGGGGTTGCAGTTTTAAGTTACATTATTTCCCCCAACGCATTCCCCCTCCTGGATATTTTTCTTACAATCATAACCGGAATAATAATTGGACTGGTTGCAGCAGGATTATACCTCGCTGCTGAAAGATCCAGAAGGATTCCACCCAATCTAAGTGCGTTAGTGGCATTCATGTTTGGAATAATAGCCATAGTTAGTGGTGAATTAATTTTACAGGAAGCAGGACTTTTCGCCGCAGTTACCATGGGATTAATAGTAGGTAATCAGCGTTTAGCACCGGCAAAAGGTATTGAAGAATTCACCGAAACCATAGAACCCCTGATACTGGGGATTATATTTGTAATGTTAGCTGCCCTGGTTGATTTAAATGCCATGGGCACGTATCTTGTTTCGGCCCTGCTTTTGGTTGGGATTTATGTTCTTATTGTCCGGCCACTGGTGGGGCTGGTGGCCACCAGAGGTTTAGGATTTGATTGGGCACAACGAATTTTCATTGGAGCAATGGCCCCCCGGGGTATTGTGGCTGCAGCTACTGCTTCACTATTCTCCATAAGCCTATTAAAGGCTGGTATTAATTTTCCCCACCTAATGCCCATGGTATTCCTGGTAATAATATTCACTGTGGCCATATATGGCCTTTCAGCACCAATTCTTGCCAGGAAACTAAAAATCTCCCAGCCAGGAATGGATACATTAGCAGTGATGGGTGATCAACCGTGGATCACCAGTTTAACCAACGCACTACATAAAGCTGGTTGCAGTGTGATGTTAGTGGCACCTGAAGAGGAAAATGTAGAGAAAATTAAATCAGAACTTCCATATGTTACCTATACCGGACCGATGGCCCAATTAGCAGACGAAGATATAATAGACGAGGTTCATGAATTTAAAAATAGGTTGGAATGGCTTATAATAGCCACGGACAATCCGGATCGCGTGAAAATTGTGCAAGACAGTTTTTTACGCCAGTTGGGATATTTGAGTATCATCGTGTTTGGAAGGTACCGGCAAAAGCAGGATGAAATTATTTTCGCCAAAGGAGGATCAGACATGTTAATAAACACTCCATTTGGACTTTTTGGCCGCAACCAGGATGAAATACTGGACTTTTTAGATGATGGTGGTGGTTTTGATGCCATTAATGCCTCAACACAACCTGCTGAAGGTGGTGTGCCACCAGGCATGAAACCTTTTCTCAGGGTTTTAAGCAATGGGAAACTCGCTGTTCCTGGAGATACCTCACCATTAAAAGAGGGTGAATGGTTAATAGTTGTTCGTTAATTTTTTAGAATATCTTATCTATAGTAAATTAAATTCTATCCTGGTACTCTAACTCTTTAAATACTATGGTAAATTTAGTGCCATGACCTCTATCAAGCCTTATCTCACCATCTATTTGTTTAACTAAACTATTAACTAGTTGTAACCCCAATGACTCGGTTTTTTGGAAATCCAGTTCTTTTGGGAATCCTATACCATTATCACTAATAGTAAGCTCATATTTATCATCAACAATTTTCAGTGATAGGTTTAATTCGCCCTCTCCCTCAGGAAATGCATGTTTTAAGCTGTTGGAGACAAGTTCGCTAACTATTAATCCACAGGGTACTGCAGTCTCAATATTTAATCTAACCTCTTCTACCTCTATGGATGGTTTAACTCTGTCTTTTCGAATATTATAGGAATAAAACAACTCCGAAATCAATCTTTCAATGTACTCATCAAATTTGATGTTGGTGAAATCTTTGGATTGGTACAGTTTTTCATGGATCATGGCCATGGACTTAACCCGGTTCTGGCTTTCTTTTAAAACATCCACAGCTATCTTATCATCATGAACATGGTGGGTTTGAAGGTTAAGCAAACTGGAAATAATCTGCATGTTATTTTTCACCCGATGGTGGATCTCTTTAAGTAACACCTCTTTTTCCATGAGGGAAGATTTCAACTTATCTGTGGCAATCTTTCTCTCGGTTATATCAGTGGCGATTACCAAAATCGAGGAAATTTTCCCCTCTTTTTCCAATGGAACCAATTGTGATTCAATCCAACTGTAACCACCAGTTTTGTTAATGATCTTACACTGAAAGGCCTGAACATTCTCATTCTTTATTGCAAGAGAAAGATTTTTAACCTGCAACTGGGCATCTTCTTCCGGGAAAAAACCAAGATCTGTGAATCTTTCACCAATTAATCTTTCTTTAGATAGGCCTGAGAAATTGAGAGTAGCATCATTTACATCTAAAATTACACCGTCTAACCCTACCAGTACCATGTAATTGGGATCTGATTCAAAAAGTGTCCTGTATTTCTCTTCACTACCACGTAATGCTTCTTCCATTTCCTTACGTTGTTTGATAGGATGAGTGGTTACCACTATTCCATCTATACCTGGAACATTCATCATATTCTGGGAGACAGATTCAACTGGAAGGTATTCTCCATCTGCTTTCAAGATCCTGAACTCGGTTGGAATACCCTGGTTTCTATTTTCATATACCTCATTTAGATCATTGGCAACCCTCTCTTGATCATCATGATGTATGAAGTCCAGAGGATTCTTGCCAATAAAATATCCTTCCTTGTAACCTAAAATACGTTCAGAAGAAGGAGAATCAAAGATGATTCGACCTTCATCATCCAGTATGCGGATAAGATCTGTGGAGTTATGAATCAAGGAGCGGAATGTTTCTTCACTTTTTCTAAGGGCATCTTCAGCTTTTTTCTGTTCAGTGATGTCATTGATGATTGAGAATAGGATAATTTTATCCCCATATTGAATGGGAGATGAAAAAACTTCAACAGTGCGTATTTCACCCCCCGCAAGTTTATGAGGAAATATAAAGTATTTCCCTCCTTTAATTACACTTTCCCGAGCTTTAAGAATTTCTTCAGATGGTAACTGATTAATCTGATCAATATTCATAGAGCGGAGCGTGCTTATGGAATAACCATAAAATTCACTGGCAGCATGGTTAGCATCAACAATCATCCCTGTTTCAGGGTCAATTAATACCATAACTGCATTATTCTGTTCAAATAGCATTCTAAATCTTTTTTCACTATTTTCCAGTGTTTTTTCAGCAATTTTAAGGTCGGTGATATCAGTGTGGGTGCCAACCATTCTCTTTGGTTTTCCTTCTTTATCATATTCCACCACCTTTCCCCTGGTGAGTATCCAACGCCATTTACCTTCCTTGGTTTTCATGCGGAATTCCATGGAATATCCTTCACCTTTATCAACATGATTCTGTATTTTTTTCTTCACTTGACCAATATCATCAGGGTGGACCAGAGATTCGAATGATTCAAAGGATGATGGGAACTCTTTATCATGGTAGCCCAGCATCTGGTAGTAAATTGGACTAAAGTATGCCTTTCCAGTTAGGACGTTCCAGTCCCAAAGTCCGTCGTTAACTGCAGAAATAGTTAATGCATATCGTTCTTCACTTTCTTCCAGGGCTTCCTCAACCAGTTTTATGTCATTTATATCCTGGTTAACACCATAAAGCTTGGCAGTATGGTCTTTTTCATCTTTTTTAGCCATTAACCATGTTCTCACCCAAAAAGTTTCTCCATTGGATCGGATTAGCTTTCCTTCAACTTTTACTTGGAAGAGGGAATCAGACGAATTTATGGCCTGCTGTATTGCATCAGCCAGTTGTCCACAGAAATCAGGATGAACATATTTTTGGGCAAATAATTCAGCGCCCATCTTATAATCTCCAATATCATCAAAATTTATTCCATGCAGTTTGTAGAACCTTTCATTAAAAATAAACATGTTGCGGAGAATATCGTATTCCCAGTAAGCCATTTTAGAAAGACTCAGAGCTTCTTCGCTCCGATTGTAAAGTTCTCTGAAATCTATTTCATTCTTTTTACGCCGGGTAATATCACGTGAAACTCCATGAAATCCGTGAAGTTTTCCTTCATCATCCCGGATACCACTAATAACATTTTCCAACCACCGGGTTGAACCATCTTTATGGTAATATTCCAGTTCAATGTTAATGGTTCGGTCAGCATCAGACAGGCCCTTTTCTTCCAGCATCAACTGATTTTTCAATAGCTCCTGAACATGGAACATTGATTGAGGGGTTAGTTGTTCATCTACCTGCTGTTTCATTCTTTCTTCCGGAGTAAATCCCAGAACCTTCTTGATTGAAGGACTTACATAGGTGGTTTGTAGTTCCATGTTATGGGTCCAGACAATATCGTTTATCTGTTCAGTTAAAAAACGGTAGTTTAATTCACTTTCCTTCAGAGCTTTTTCTGTTCTTTTACGTTTCGTGATGTCCTGGAATATACAGTGTGTTTGTTTAAAATTCCCCTGAACATCATATCCTATTTTTCCTTCAAAGGATACCAGGATAAAAGAACCATCTTTACGTTTCATTTGAAATTCTACCCCGTGAATTTCACCCTCAGCTTTAAAGTGGGGGAAGTTCTGTTTAAAATGATCAACGTAACCTGGTGCTAAGAAATCTGAAAAATGTTTACCAATAACTTCATCCCTATTATAACCCAGTGTATCCAGCCAGGAGGGGTTAACTTCCAAAAGGTATCCATCTTCAGAGAGAGATTGATAGGGAAGGGGTCCTTCATTATAAAGTGTTTTAAACCTTTTTTCACTATATTTTAGCTCTTTTTCCATCTTTTTTTTGTAAAGAGCCAGTTCGACCGTGAATTTGAGTTCTGTTTTATTGTAAGGTTTTAAAATGTAGCCGTATGCATCAGTTAACATGGCCTGCTTTACAACAGATTCTTCAGAATGAGCAGTTAAAAAGATAACAGGTATATCTAATTCTTTAATCTTTGATGCAGCATCGATACCGTTTTTTTCTCCCTTTAAAACAATGTCCATCAAAATAAGATCAGGCATGATATCGAAGGCCCTTTCCATGGCATCCTCACCACTGGAAGCTATATATGGAACAGAATAGCCAAAAGATTCCAAAGCACGTTTAATATCCATGGCCTCTATGCTTTCATCTTCCACAATTAAGATTTTTACATCAACCATTCTCACCAGCCAGGAATAAGTTTGTTGTAATCATTATTAAGGAATAAATTTGTTTGTAATCCTATTAAGGAATAAGTTTGTTTGCAATCCTATTAATTATTTAGGAAAAAAATTAGCGAATAATAATAGCTGGCAAATACTAGGGCATAACAGTCAATTTTTAATTAATGAAGTGAAATCAGGGATAATTAGAAAACATAGGCATGTAATGGTAAAAATCTTTCAGTACCGGCGAAAAAGGATGTGAATCCTAAAAAAATGTAAAATACCTGAGTATCCCAGGGGATAATTGAACTTGGGTACAAAGCGGGTTGAATTTGGGAAAAATTCTTTTTATAACCTTTTCTAGAAAGAATACAATCCAGTAATCTGTATTTAATAAACTGGGTTTATGAACTAAAAATTCAAAAACATAAAATTACATGTGAAACAGCTTGTAATGGTTGAATTATTGAGTCCAACAAACATGAAAATTTATTAAACTCCAATAGAGGTTTTTAACATTATCTATAAAGATTCCCCTGTGAATATACAAAATATTTTAAGATTTCTCTACAAAATCAGCACATTAATAACTCCCTATCTGAGTTTTATTTTTGTT
This sequence comes from Methanobacterium sp. Maddingley MBC34, assembly GCA_000309865.1. Classification (NCBI taxonomy): domain Archaea; kingdom Methanobacteriati; phylum Methanobacteriota; class Methanobacteria; order Methanobacteriales; family Methanobacteriaceae; genus Methanobacterium; species Methanobacterium sp. Maddingley MBC34. Next base: position 24,465 of record AMGN01000017.1, read on the forward strand.
TTAATATTTCTGGTACCATGGATTCTTGGCAAACTCCAGTTACATAATTCAGATCAGGTATTAACGCTTATTGAGGTTTTTGTTTTAAGTGCAGCCACACTATCACTTTTAACCTTCACCTACATCGCAGCAATGACTGACCTGCATGAAAAGGTGAAAAAGTCAATGGTAGTAGCGGGTGAAGCCTTTTTTGTGGCCACAGTCCAGTTTATTGTTGGTTTAGGGCTTTTTTTACTGGTGAACCTCGTTAAGGATCACTTTTTAGATCCATGGACCCTCACCTTAAGCTTCAGCATTGGTGGAGTGGCCTATGTGATCCTTTTCCTGATGCAATTCATTGGAATGTATGAAGTGGCATCTGCTTTGTCTAAATTTTTAAAAGGAGTATTTGAGGTTTATAAATCATTCAGAGTACTTAAAAAGCCACGTTTGTATGTGTTTTTAAGTGAAAAATTGAAGTGATTTGTTTTATTCAAATACTAAATTCAATTACAAAAATGTAATAAAACATAATTTTATTTTATTCCAAAATAAAAATATACATAAAATTATACTTTCTTTAAAAAAAGTAGGGGGCTTTTCTTTGGTTAAATATAGGTGCAAAGTTTGTAACTATGCCCCTGATGAGAAAAAACAAATATTAATTTTAATGAATTACCGGTCAGATGGGGATGTCAAGTGGCGGGCATACATAATTCACAACTGTGACGATTCCAATTATGTGGAATATGGGAAAAGAATAAGTATTAAATTTGGTATCACCTAAAAGAACTTCCTGATATGTTGATAAAGCCCTAAAAAACCAGTTTTAGTCGAAAATGATGCCAATCCACGAATATGATGCCAATCCAAAGATTTATTTAAAAATTATTAAAAAAAAGAGTTTTAATCGGGGAATAATCATGGATGAACCTGGAAATATAAGAGTTAAAGTCCCTAATTCAGAGGAGACCCGGAAAAAATGTATCTGCAGATTATGTAAAAGTTATCCACATGACTGCAGCGGTGAGATCCTTTTCTGTGGTATAAGTGAAAGTAAATGTGATATTAAAGCAAAAACTTGCCTCTGCAACAAATGTCCAGTATACTCAGAATATGGGCTTAAAGGACTTTACTACTGTGATAAAGTGGGTGTAGATAATAACATTCTGATGCGCAAAAGAAACTCTGAAGAAGATCCCAGTTTCTATCAAGGAGTAGTGAATATCAAAGAAGAAAGCAAAACCGGCCAAAGTGTAGTGGGGTCTATGGGTTCACTGAAGAAGTTCCCATTTTCACTTCATGACCTTTATTTCATTCCGGCCCAGGTGAACAAAATACCTTTAAACCTGGAAGAACCTGTTAAAACCTCCGTAATCATTGGTCCACAATCCAAAAAACCACTACAAGTCTCATCACCAATAATGATTTCAGGAATGAGCTTCGGGGCAGTGTCCAAGAATGTGAGGTTAGTTATTTCCCATACCGCTTCAAAACTAAAAATTGGTTTTAATTCAGGTGAGGGTGGAATAATAGATGAAGAGAAGGATGTAGGTTTGGATTATCGTATTGTGCAATATTCTACTGGGAGATTTGGGGTTGATGATGAAATCCTAAAATCCGCTGCCGCTGTGGAAATCAGATTTGGCCAGGGAGCGTATCCTGGTAAAGGCAGTTACCTCCCAGTAGAAAAGGTCACCGATGAAATTGCAAAAACACGTAATTTGAAACAAGGTGAAGCATCTTACTCACCTGCTCACCATCCTGACATGACTGACACTGACTCCATAAAGGAAAAAATCATCTGGCTACGTGAAATCACAGACGGTGCCCCTATAGGAGCTAAAATAGGGTGTGGTGATGTGAAAGTAGATGTGAAAGTATTAGCAGATGTTGGGGTAGATTTCATTGCTCTTGATGGTTTTGGTGGGGGTACGGGAGCCACCAACCTATATGTCAGAGATAATGTTGGGATACCCATATTTGCTGCGCTTCCACAAGCCTACCAAACACTGCAAAAGCTGGGAGTTAAGGATAAAATATCTCTAATAGCGGGAGGAGGTTTGCGAACTTCAGCTGATTTTGCTAAATGTCTTGCATTAGGAGCAGATGCAGTATATACTGGTACTGCTGCTTTGATAGCAATAAATTGCCAGCAGTACCGGATATGTTATACTGGTCTATGCCCCACAGGTATTGCAACTCAAGATCCAAAGCTCATGGAACAGTTAGATACAGAAGAAGGAATCAACAAATTAACCAATTTCATGGAATTATCCACTGGAGAAGTGGCTAATCTAACCAGAATAGTTGGCAAAAATGATGTAGGAAAACTATCCAATGATGATTTAATTTCTGCAAATAGAGAATTGGCCCAGATTTCAAGTGTTAGATGGATAAATGGGGAACACATCCATTAATACTAGTTTGAATGACAATTTAGTTTAATCAAGAGAAAAATCTATATCTTAACAAATTATACTTAGATATAGTGAGAATGGAATGAGGGAATAGAGAATGGAACGGAGGGGGATAATTATGAGTAAAGTGGAATTTAGTTTGGAAAACGTGAAAAAGTGCATATGTAACACCTGCCCTGTACAAGTCGATAGTGCATGTTTCAAAGAAAAACAAATGAAAGTCCAGGAAATGATGCCTAAGATCATGGCTGGTGAAATGGCACCTAAACCTGAAATGGTTCCAGGATTGTACTGTGCTACGGGAAAAACCATGTGCGATGATGTGGATTTCGAAAAAATGTGCCAATGTAATGAATGTCCCCTATGGGAAGAATATGACTTATCCAACGGCGAACCCATGGGGTACTACTGCAGAGACGGAATAGCAAAATGAAAAAAATCTATTCTTTACTTTTTTTATTAGGGATTAATGTATACGATAATAGGGAAAGTCTCGCAATAAAATAAATTTAATTGCATCTACTTTTAATTCATCATACTCAACTGTATGATAATCAATAACCCCACATCAATAATCCTAAAAAAAACTCTAACCCACACTAGGAAACTCTTTTTTATCTTGTAAAAGCCTCAGTTTTAAAAATCAGGATCTTCCGCAACTAAGAACCCATGCAATGCTTCATTGCCTTTTTTCTTATCCCGGATTTCATCCATGAGTTTGATCTTATCTTCAAACTCGTCCTGGTATTCTTCCTGAAACTTATTCCACCGCTTTGGGTCTTTGGATAGCCAGTTATCAGATTCATTATCCTTTGAATATCTCAGCAAAGGCATTATTTGTGGTTTTTTATTGGACCTGCCAGATCCCCTAGACCATATTTGACCCGCCATTTTCTTGAATTTATTCTTCCGCTGTGGGAAGTGGTGGGACCCTGTAGTATTAACAATATCTACCATTTTTACCCCTTAATCAATTTTTAGGGATTCATAGTATATTAATTTATCTTAACATCGCTCCAAAAAACACTGAGCCATGTTGCGGGTCTTGGGACTTTTACTATCCCTCTGGGATTTTACATAATTTTCAATAAGTTCCTTATCCTCTGCTTCAGGGTATATTTTCCCCAGGGACTCGATGGCATAGGCCTTGATGAGTTCCTTCTGCTTGCCCTGGTGAACCTCATCAATACTCATAAGTATACCCACAATCCGGGATCTGAGATCAGGCTTGTTATGGGCTATCAAACTTGAATTTAAAGCCACATGCGATGCAGTCATAGCCTTATCACCAGCCAGTATCCCATAGTACTCATTGAATATCACTTCAAACTTATTATCATTATCAACACTGGTTAAACTGGCTAATATGTAAATAGCTATGTATTTATGGTAGTTGTTGGGACTATGAAGCATTTCCTGGAAGTAATCCCATTCCCCATACAGAAAGTCGGGATCTTCATCAGCTATGACCTGCATAGCCTTGAAACTGTTCTGTCGGATGGTGTTATCCTTGGATCGCACCCCCTCCTTTAGTTCCTGGAAAAGTTCCTTGTCATTCATTGCATCTCGGGCCAGTCTTTCCACATCTATATTCTTTTCATTTAAATTTAGCATTTAGAATCCCCCTCTGGGATTTATAAAAAATTCATTTATTGTCGAGTTTGAAAATACTGTTAATTTATTTTTCTGTTAATTTATTTTTAGAAATTCTTTGGCCTTAACTGCCCGATAAGTTTTCCCCTTGTAGTTGCACGGGCAGGAGATAGCACCACGAGGACATAAAGAGGTGCACCTTAAACAGTACTCACAGTTAAAACCATGCTCAGGAAAATTTCCTTCATCCATGGTTATGTTGTCCACCGGGCAGAGCTTTACACATATACCACACATGCGACATTCTTCATTATCTGTCACCAGGCGCAATAGTTTCTGGTTGAGACTGGATTCAGTGATCTTCAAACCTGCAATGGAAGTATAGTAAACTGCATCAGAAATCACCGGGACCCTTCCCCATTCGGATTTCCCAGCTATAATGTCCAGAACATATTCTTCTGCCTTCTGAAGTCCTTTTTGAACCTTTTCCTGGCAGTTTTTCTCATCCTGAATGTAGAATATGTTGGGAGGCATTACTATTTCTTTAGCACCTATAGGATCATATCCTTTATTTTTGACTATTTCATGCACTGGCCCCACTATGCCCCCTGAAAATCCGGCCAGGGTGTCCACCATGAAGATCTCCGTGTTCTGGTCAGTCTCGGGTAGTGCCCTGATGAACTTCCAGACGAATTTGTAGGTGGATAGTTCTGCTATGGGAAACCCCAGGCCAATGGTATGCTCTAGATCAACACCTTCCGGGTTTGATTCTTCTATTTTGTGCAGGTTCACCCTGATACCATTCTCCTGGAAGGTTTCCTGCATTTTTTTAACCACAAGTAAGGTGTTACCGGTTCCAGAGAAAAAGTAAAAGTCTACTGTTTCCATTTTCATTTTTCTACCTCTTTTTGGGGATGCCAAAAGAATATTTTATAGCGCCTTTAGGACATGAATCCACACATTTTCCACATAAAATGCATTCAAAGTCATGCATATCTCCACCCAGTACTTTTTCTTTCACATCAAGACTCATTGGGCAGTTTTTACATAATCTGCATTCAGTACACAGTTCTTTGTTGGCTTTCAGGTGAAGTGAGGGCCATCTGAAGAAATTCTTTATTTTGGTTCCAATAATCATGAATGAGGCTATGAAGCAGAAATAATGACAGTTAGCCCTTTTACCTGCAATTATAGCTATTATAATTGTTGTGAAGATGATTCCATAGTAAATAATGTATATGGCTGGTTCTGAAATGGAAACTCCATATTTTGTCATGAATAATGGATCAATGGTGGTTAATCCTCCCGCCATCACCGCCAGGAGGGCTATGGCAGCAACCCAGGGGACAAAAAGGAAATATTTAATCCAGTTATATTTTCCCCCTCTTGTGTTTCCATCGTTTATTGAAAAACAATACTCCTGAACCCCACCAGTAGGACAGGCCCATCCACAGAATGCTCTACCAAAAAATAATGATAATATAAAGAGTGCAGTGAAGGTTAAGAAGCTACCAGTTATTATTCCAAGTGATGCTCCCCACACTATCAAAAATGGAGAAAAATAGAATAGGGTAACTGGGAAGAGTAAAAATGATATGAGTAACGTTGTTTTTCGGATTTTCTGTCTTTTATTATTCATAGTAAACCCCTTTATTCATGGTAACTCTGAACTAGATCTCAATAGGTGTGATGAATTTTTCCTCAAAATGTTGAACAATTTCTTCCAGGATTAGGCCTTCATCGAATATCATGTAACTTAAAACACCGTCCAGGGCTGCCATCAGGGTTATGGCACTGGTACGTACATTGTGTTCTTTGAATTCACCTCTGTGGATTCCCCTGGTGAATACGCCTTCAAAAAACGCCATATAATCTATGGTGTACTGCTGGTAGTACTTTAACAACTCTGGTTTTTCCAGCATTTTTGCAATTGAAAGGAACAGGAAGGCAGTTTCTTTGGGATGTTCCAGCCAGTAACGAATGTAGTTTTCTATGTAGTGTAGGATTCCCTCTTTAACTGAAGTGGATTCTGAAGCAGAGGTCATTATTTCCTGGACTTTATCGCTTATTTTTTCATTGGCAAAGATCAGCACCATGTCTTTGCTTGGGAAGTAATGGTAGAGTCCACCTTTACTCACACCTGCTTTATGGGCAATATCATCCATCGTAGTATTTTCGTAACCTTTTTCCAGGAAAACTTCAATAGCTGCCTGTGTTATCTCATTTATTCTTTCTTCCCGGGGTTTTCTTGGAACCATCATACCCTCCTACAAACCGACCGTCGGTTTGTTATTTTTTATTGAAACTCATGTAATATAAACATACCTCTCCCCAATATCCATTCCCAAAAACATGGCACATAATGGCAGAATTTTAAAAAATAGGACTGATGATAAACTAAATAAAAAAGGTAATGAAAATTAAATAAAAAAGTTAAATTATACCAGTAATGCCCAGTATTCCCATTATGAGTCCTGCAGCTACTCCTAAAAGAGCCACTGCCATTATGGCTTTGCTCGGGTATTTGTAGGTGAAAAATCCCAGTAAACCGAAATTACAGAACAGGAAAAACTGCCATGGATCATTGGCGGTGAATCCAGTGAATCCCAGAAACCCCATGAATCCTAAAAATCCCAACATCCAGTATTGTTCTTCATTTTCTTTTACCATCAACATCCATCCTCAAGTTCTAAAACCAATTATTATGTGCATGTAATGCTATACTAATACCATAACATAAAAATTTGATTAAATACCCAAATAGCCGGGGTTTACATGGATGAAAAGAGAAAGGGAAAAGTTCTGCTGGTGGGGGCCGAAGATGAAGAAAACTTAGCCATCAGATATCTGGGAGCGGAACTCCAGGAAAAAGGACATAACGCCAGAATTGTCCCCTGCTCAAATAATAATGATTTTTCAGGAGTTTTAAAAGAATTAAAATCTTTCCATCCCGATTTAGTGGCGGTTTCAATGGCCTTCCAGTCCCTGGCACCCATGTTCCTGGAACTTATCCATAAAATAAAAGAAACCCAGCCCCAAGTCCATGTGACTGTGGGAGGGCATTTTCCCACCTTTGAATTTGAAAAATTATTAGAATATGAAACTATTGACTCAGTAATTCGTTTTGAAGGAGAACAGTCCATTGTAGAACTTACAGATGCCCTGGTGAATGATAAAAGTTCATTTAATAAACTTAAATTAGATACAAACTCATTAAATATCCCTAAAAACTTATCAAATATCCCAAATTTAGATACAAACTTATCAAAAATTCCTAATTTAGCCTATAAATCAACTGTAGATAACTCAACCATAAAAGAAACCCCCATCATTGCTGAATTCCCTGATTTGGACGATTTACCATTCCCACTGCGTAATAAAAAACCCCATACTCGTTTGGGTGAGAGATTTGCCACCCTCATCACCAGTCGAGGATGTTTCCATTCTCGTTGTATTTACTGCTGCATTGGCGCATTCCATAAGCAGAAAACAGTGCTCCCCTATTCATTAAGATCTCCGGAAAATGTTGCCAGGGAGATGGGAAAACTTTACCACCACCAGAAAGTAAGATTATTCCAGTTTCATGATGATAACTTCCTTTTACCCACTAAAAAAAGCTCCTACGCCCGTTTAACCTCCTTGAAAAACTCCTTAATAAGTGAGGGAGTTGAACTGGAGGATATTGCCCTCTTGATTAAAACCCGGCCTGACGGTATTGATCATGATATTTTAACTCTTTTAGAAGAAATGGGCACAGTGGGTGTGTTTTTGGGAGTTGAAAATGCAAGTAACAGTGGATTAAAAGCCCTGGCCCGGTCTTCAACTGCAGATGAAATAAATCATTCACTGAAACTCCTGGAAGATTTTGATATGGGTGTTACTTTTAACCTGCTGATGTTCCATCCGCGGGCCACCTTGGAAGAGATCAACAAGAACATCTACTTCATGAATAAGAATAAAAATCTGGCCTTTGATTTTGGAAGGGCGGAAATTGTGGCTGGTTCCCCACTGGAACAGCTGGTTAAACGTAAAGGACTATTAATGGGTCATTGGCCCCATTGGGATTACCAGATTCAGGATGATGCTGTGGAGAAGATGTTCCGCCTCAATGCCCTCACCTTTTACCGGGAAAACTCACCCTACCCTGATCTATCCCATAAACTCATAGCATTATCCTATCGCTCCAACTTGCTCCAACATTTTTATCCAGGTAAAAAATCAGGAAAGTTGCAGGCTGAGACAATCAGACTTATCCAGGATACCAATGAATTTACACTCCAATCTTTACTTGAAATCTACAGTTTGGTGGCTGAAAGAATACTTGAAGAGAATGTGAACAATTTATCCCAGGAAATGAATGTTTTTTACGAAAATTCCAATAAAAAGGCCTCTGAATTAGCTGAAAAAATGGATAGGTTTCAGCTGGTGGAGAAAAAGTTCCAGAACAGGGGTGTGGGTGATTATTTTCAAAACTCACCTACGCTGGGGAAGATTTTCAGGATTTAACCTTTCATAAAACTTATAAATTAAATTCAAAGATTTTCATTATTTCTATCTTAAAAATTAAATATTAAAAAAGATAAAGAATAGTTATGGTAGATATCAGAGAATTACTCTATCCTAACAAGTTCAAGGTAACCCTATTTTTATTGTTAGCTATTCCCTGTTTCACCCTGATAACTGTTCTACTGGGCAGTAACTACATTTATTACAATTATTATATTTCCCACTTCACCTATCTCTTTTTAATGGGCATATTCCTCTTTCTGGTAATCGGTCTGGTGTTAAGCTACTTGTTAAGCTGTTTTATTGACCATTTCATCCAGAATGAGAAAATAAAAATCGCTATTGCCATTATTTCAGGTATAACATCCATAATTATTATTTATATCTTTTACAAAATGGTGACAGAGCCAATTATCTGTGACCCTGTACATATCCCCACCAACAATCAAACAGTGTGCGACCCGGTACACCAGCCTATTCAGGGAAAAAGTTACGATATCGAGGTGCTAGATGGTCTTGATGTTGATAAATCTATGGTTAAAGACTCATTAAATGAGTGTATCCAGAATTTGAAGACTTAATATTGATTTAAATTCTATTTCAATAAAGAATTCTATTTCAGTAAAAAGATTAAAGGATATTTCAATGATTAAAGGATATTTCAAAAAAGATTAAATAAATTTTAATAGAAATAATAAATTAAAAAAGGGAAGGTTTCTAACCTCCACCATCACACAGTTCAGTGCTCATGTCCATGTCTTCCAGGTTCTGTTTAAGGTTTTCCACTTTTTTCTTGGTGGCTTCCTTGTCATCAGTTTCTTCACTGGGTTTTGTAGCTTTTCTACGGGATTCTCTTCTTTTAAGCCGGTTATATTCATCTTCATTTAAAAGTTCAAGGTAACGGCTGTTGTACCATAACTCGGTGGTGTCCATTTTAGCCCAAACACCATCCTTGTCACTACGAAGACCTAAAACTTCACCGGCACTACCTGTAGCACTGTACCTGACATGGGACCCTATGAAAATCTCTTTATTCCGCTTGTTAGCAGCTTCCATGTTTTCACCCCCAGTATATTTATGGATCTGATTGATTAATGGATCTGATTGACAAATTATTTTTTTAATGGACCTGATTGATACTGTAATTCTACTGATTTAAAGATTTCAATAATTTAATATTCTATTTTTTTATATCCAGCCTTACTTTCTCTTTTTTTTCAGCAACTTCCCCTCTTACTTCCACTTCTGCCTTTTCAACATTTAAAAGCAAATAATCCCCCACTTCCTCAATATCTGCAGTTTCAATCACTATATCTTTTCTGGTAAGGCCAAAGTCACTGGTGGATATAATTATACTGGTTATAATACCTTCTTTTGGTTTTATGACCATATCCGCAACTTTACCTATTTCATTAGCCTTTTTATCCAAAACTCTTCGCCCGAAAAATTCGCTCACTTTCATTTAAACACCATTTTATACTCTGTTTTTTGATGTATATAATTTTTATTCCCCATTTAAAGGACTTCATATCACTTTAATCTTCTTCAATTGGGAGGATAGGTTTAAAACGAACAAAAACTCCCTTCTTACAATATATTTATAGGGTGTTATTTTATTTCCACACTGTCATTTATACGGTTTTAAAACCAATTAATTAATAAGATGAATTTAAGGAGTGATAAATAAATGAAATATTCCTTTAAGATCTTCAGTGTCTTTAACATCCCTGTGGAACTGCATATTTCATTCCTGCTCCTGATGGCCCTGATTTACGGGGTGGCCCTCCTTAACCTGGTCCCGGGGGTTGATTTAAATGCGGCTTTACTTATTACTCTACTTTTTGTAACTGTTGTTCTACATGAATTAGCACATTCCTATGTTGCTCAACGATATGGTATTAGCATTGAGAGGATCGTACTTCTACCCATAGGTGGTGTTTCTGCCATGGAAGAACTACCAGAGGATCCTGGCCAGGAATTCAGGATCGCCATTGCCGGACCACTGGTGAACTTTTTAATAGCCATAATATGTTACGGGCTCTTTTTTGGACTGGTACCATTATATCCTGCCATAGCAGCTTTTCTTAACTATTTCGCACTGGTGAATGTGATTCTGGGGGCTTTCAATTTGATCCCCGCCTACCCCATGGATGGGGGAAGAGTTTTACGGGCCTTTCTGGCGGGTAGGATGAGTTACCTGCAGGCCACGGAAACTGCTGCTTCAGTGGGCAAGTTCCTGGCCATATTTATGGCTGTGGTAGGGATATTTTGGAATTATTTCCTGATTCTCATTGCCCTTTTCATTTACATTGGAGCTGATGCCGAGTACAAGGAGATAATGATTTCCACCCTCCTGGAGGGGATAAAGGTGAAGGAGATAATGACCCAAAAGGTGAGAACAGTGCAACCGGAGACCAGTGTGGGAGAGACCATGGAGATCATGTTCCAGAATAAACATATGGGTTATCCAGTAACTGATGGCCAGAATCTTCTGGGTATCATCACCTTCAATGACATCTCCCGGGCAAAAAAGAAAGATGAAAATAAACCAGTGACTGAATTCATAACCCGTGATTTGGTTGTTACCAGCCCTGAGGAACCTTTAAACGATGCCCTGGCCAAGTTGAGCCAGGCTAATGTGGGAAGACTCCCGGTGGTGGAAAATGACAAGTTGGTGGGTATAATCTCCAGAACCGACATTATGAGGGCCATGGAAATACTTAAACTAAAAAAATGATAATTAAATCATATATTTTTTCATGAACACCATCTGAATTATACTAGGAAATCATCTTAAAAAAATCAGGTATCCTAAAAAAAATATTCATAAATATATAAAAAAAGGGATTTTTGGAGAAAAAGGAAAATGGAAGAAGCCGGAAGATCCATAATAAAGGATATAATGGAAGGAAAGATAAAAAACAGGAAGGATCTGGAGAAGGCGAAGTTTCAGGTGTGCCGTGATTATAAACTTGACCGGTTTCCCCGTAACTCTGAGATACTTCAAATGGCCCGGGAGGATGAAAAGGAGATCATCACCCCTATTTTGAAGAAGAAACCAACCCGCACCATCTCTGGTGTGGCAGTGGTGGCAGTGATGTGTCCCCCTCACAAGTGTCCCCATGGAAGATGTCTTTACTGCCCGGAAAGTACAATAGCCCCTCCCAGTTACACCGGGGAAGAACCCGCAGCATTAAGGGCCAGAATGTACGATTTTAGCCCCTATAAACAGGTTTACAATCGTCTCCAGCAGCTGGAGAGCATAGGCCATCCTTTGGACAAGGTGGAACTCATAATCATGGGAGGTACCTTCCCTTCCCGTTTTTTATGCTTCCAGGAATGGTTCATAACCCAGTGCCTACAGGCAATGACTGATTTTGGAGTTAAGGAATATAAATTGAATTCTGATGATGAGTACACTGGAGGCAACCAGGATCTGCAGGGATTCCAGTACATGGAAGACGTTCAAAGGGCCAATGAAAGTTCCAGTGTTCGTTGTGTGGGTATGACCTTTGAAACCCGGCCAGATTACTCCAAAAGGGAGGATGTGGATCGGATGCTTCGGATGGGTGTTACCAGGGTGGAGCTGGGTGTGCAGACCCTCTACAACTTCATCTACCATAGGGTAGAGCGCGGTCACCGGGTACAGGACACAGTAGAAGCTACCCGTGTTTTAAAGGACTCCGGGATTAAAGTGGCCATGCATCTCATGCCTGGTCTTTTCAGTGACCAGGAGCGTGACCTGCGGATGTTCAAGAGATTATTTTCTGATGAACAGTTCAAACCAGATATGCTGAAGATCTACCCCTGCCTGGTGACCGAAGGGTCCAAACTCCATGACTTATGGGAAAAAGGAGAATACACTCCATACTCCACTGAAGAAGCCGTCCAGCTCATAGTAGAAGTTAAGAAAATACTGCCCAAGTGGGTGCGTACCATGCGTATCCAGCGGGATATCCCCTCCCAACTCATAGAAGCCGGTGTTAAAAAGTCCAACCTGGGAGAACTGGTTTATAATCAGCTTAAGAAAGAGAAATTTCAGTGTCAGTGTATTCGTTGCCGGGAAGTGGGACACCAGGCAGCCCAGGGAACATTCACCAGTAAAGACAATGTGCAACTTTTAATGGAGAAGTACCGTGCCAGTGAAGGGGAGGAAATATTCCTGTCCATGGAAGGCCAGGAAGCGGATGTTCTCCTTGGTTTTTTAAGGCTGCGCATGCCATCAGAACAGGCACATCGACCAGAAATCAAACCCGAAACAGCGTTACTTCGTGAACTGCATGTTTACGGCCCTATGATACCTTTGGGTGAAAGGGAAGATGAACTGTGGCAGCACCGGGGTTACGGTGAGGAGTTACTCAAAAAGGCAGAAGAGATCAGCCGTGAAGAGTATGATAAAAAGGAACTTATCATTATCAGTGGTATTGGAGCCCGTAACTATTACCGCAAATTTGGGTATGAAAGGAAGGGGCCCTACATGGCTAAAAAATTAGTTTAGATGTGGATACTGACTAATTGAAGTGAATTGACTACTTCAAATCTGATAATTATTTAATCATTTGAATATTAAAAATACTAAATCAATTCGCAATACTAAAAAAATACCACAAGTGGAGGGATTAATTGATGATATCCATAGAAGAACTGGCTGGAATGATAGATCATACCAATGTGCAGCGGGATGCTACTGATGAGGATATTCGAGCACTATGCCAGGAGGCAGATAACTATGACTTTAACTGTGTCTGTGTAACACCCACCCAGGCAGATCTGGCAAGTGAACTCCTGGAAAGCTCTAGTACACAGGTCTGTGTGGTGATAGGATTCCCCTTTGGAGTGCAAACACCACGCGCCAAGGCCTTCGAAGCAGAGGAAGCTGTAAAAAATGGTGCCTCTGAACTGGACATGGTGATGAACATCGGTGCACTCAAATCAGAACATTACTCCCTGGTCCAGGCCGACATCGCCACAGTGGTGGGAGCAGCAAGGGGACGTGTAGTGAAGGTCATCCTGGAAACAGCACTACTAACCCGGGAAGAAAAGATCATCGCCTGCCAGCTGGCCCGTGAAGCAGGGGCACACTACGTTAAAACATCCACCGGATTCGGAGTAAGCGGTGCCACAGTGGAGGATGTCCACCTCATGAGGGAAACTGTGGGACTGGAGATGGGAGTTAAAGCCGCCGGCGGGATCCGAGACCTGGAAACTGCCATGGCCATGATCGATGCAGGGACCAGTAAAATAGGCACCTCAACCGGCGTGCAGATTATGGAAGAACTCCTAGAACAGGGAAAAAAAGAGAATACCGTTTAAGAGAAGAATTTGTTGATAATACCATGGTTAAAATGAATTTCAATGATATTAAAGTAAAAAAGTTAAGGTGAATTCCAATGGAGATAGAAATTGAGATATTAAAAAAGGGAACAATTAAAGTGCTCCTGGATGATCGAAACCCTGAAAATGCCCAGGCATTCTACAAAAGCCTCCCCATGGAAGGTGAAGCCCAGTTATGGCAGGAAGAAGTTTTCTTCCCCATTCCCCTTGAACATGACTATGAAAATCCATTACCATCCTCAGATAAGGGAGATATATCCTACTGGCCACCCGGGAAGGCCTTCTGCATCTTCTTCGGAGACTCCCAACCTGCCTCTGATGTTAACCATATTGGGAGGGTTGTTGAAGGTTTGGAGCTTATGAAGAGTGTGGAGGAGGGGGATCGGGTGGTTATTCGGAAGTTATAATTCATTTTTTCCCAATCCTTGGAATGTTTATTATAACAATTTTTTCTTGAAAACGAAATTTACTTTTAAAAATAATTATACTTTAAAAAATATTTATACTTTGAAAAACAGTATTTTCAATGGTGATCTATTTGACTTATAAAACTAAAATTTCAAATGGTTTTCAAACTGTTGTGCCCTCCAGTATTCGGAAAAAATTCAAAGTGGGGCCCGGTGATCTCATCGAATGGGTTGCATCAGAGGAAGGGGTGGAGCTTAAATTCCGGAAGAAAGTATCCTTAGATGAAATAACTGATATTGTGGATACTAAAAAAACTGATGCGGTTGAACTTAAAAAGAAAGCCCAGAGGGGATGATCTAGCTGATTTTTGTAGATTCTTCCTTTTTCATAGCACTGGCACTTAAAAATGACCAGTGGCATCCTCAAGCTAAAAAATTAACCCCCATGATAGAAAAAAGTAATAAAACAGTTTCCAATCTGGTTATTTCAGAAGCTGTGACCATGGTGGGCAGTTTAGGAGGGGGAAAACGGGGCAAGCTAATCTACGATTACTTGATGGATAACTGTCAGATAATCCATATTGATCAGGGAATATGTGATAATGCTATCCAGATCTACTTGAAATATGATGGTGTGCTTTCATTTGCTGATTCAGTTTCGGTGGAACTGATGAATCAGAACAAAATCAAAAAAATTGTTTCTTTCGACTCGGATTTTGATAAAATTAATACAATTGAGAGAGTGTATTGAATGAATTGTTTGATTACATTGTTAAAAACTTTAATCTTCATCTAAAAATTTAACCATTCCCACCAGATCATTGGCATTTTTAATTTCTTTTTCAAGATCCAGTTCCAAATAAGCCTTTCTTCCATTAGTGTCACTGGAAGAAACAATCATCTGCATGTCCCCCACCAATTTATATCCATTTACAGGGGTGTGTCCCACAACAGATGCGTTACACCCCACAATGTCCAGGAATATATCCAGATCGGTGCAATTGTAATTGCCGGGCCGGTTGAAAAGCATACCAGTTAAATGTTGAATGTAAAAATAACCGTATTGAGTTATGGTTTTAAGATCTTCCAAACGTCCTATGCTCTTTGCCGGGCCAGCATGACTTATGAATACTTTATTACTTGTTTTAACAGCGATTGGTAGGGTACGGAAGTATTCCTCGTATTCCCTTAACTTCACTCGCCCCCAATAATCATCTTTACTGTTGAATCGTTCAGAAACTCGAGACTCGAATTCACGTCTTTGATCAATACCCCCCTTAAAAACTGGTACTTCTGAAAGGTGGGAGAACTCATGGTTTCCCAGTAGCAGATGAAAATTGGGATATGCTTCATCAAAACTTTTAACCACCTCCAAAACTTCAATGGAATGATCCTCATGACCTGGAACGGGATGAATCACATCTCCGGTTAGTACCACTTCATTACCTTCCTCTATAAATTCCTCCCATATCTTTTTATACCGATTCGTGTCCTTCAAATTTCCATGTAAATCTGTGATTATTAATATTTTTCCTTTTCCAGTTATTCTTAGCAAGTTTCCCTCTTTATAATTCATTTATGGCCTCACCTCTCCTTTTTTAGATGATATGATTGTAGATATTGATCTTTCATTAGGGATGCATAACTTACCAGAACCACTTGGTAAATAAGGGCACCATTTGGTTTTTTGAATCAACTAAATGGTTGGAAGATAAAAACATATTGTTGGGGGAATTTTAAGGAAAAAAGATTTATAATGAATTATATGGTTAATTGAATACATTAAAATCAATATTATACATTGGGTGGTGTGTGTAGATTATTAAGAAACATTAATCAATACCACTTAGTAATAATAGGTAATAGAATAATGGGAGGTGTTGTTATGGAAGGGGAATACGATAGTTTATTTTTAACGCAGTTTTTAACCCAGTCTGCTCCTCCACGGGAAATTAAATCCATGGAGTGGAAGAAGGGAGAGGAAATAGCAGGAAGATATCATATACATGAAATCAGGGAGGGAGGTATGGGTGTTCTTTATTTCTGCTATGATAAAGTAGCCAGGGAACCTGTAACCATCAAAACTTACAAAGATGTGGATTCAATTGAAAATATTGACCAGTTCCGTTCTGAGGCCCTGACCTGGGTGAAGCTGGGAAAACATCCCAACCTGGTTCAAGCCAAATATGTATTAGACGTTAAACAAAAGCCTTACTTATTTTTGGAGTATGTAGAAACTCGTAATAATAAAGATCCGACCCTCAGAAACCTTTTAAGGGAAGGTGAACTTGGATTTGAGAACAGCATGGATCTGGCAGTTCAGTTCTGTAACGGAATGATACATGCCCAAAATGCAATATCCGGACTGATCCACAGGGATGTCAAACCAGAAAACATACTTATCAACTCGCAGGGAGTGCTGAAGATAACTGACTTCGGACTTACCAGAGTCTACTTGAGCCCGGCTGAGGCCCGGGCAGTGGTGGGAACCTTCCCCTACATGTCACCAGAACAGTGCCTGGGTTTAGGGGTGATTGACACCCGCGCCGATATATACTCCTTTGGAGTGGTTCTTTATGAGATGTTAACTGGTAAACTTCCCTTCTTATCCCATGATAAATATGATTACATCCGTTTCCATGTTACTGAGGTTCCAAAAGATCCCTGCCTGATTAAAGAAGGCATTCCAGATGAACTGAGCCAGCTGGTGATGAAGTGCCTGGCCAAAAAGGTAGAAGACCGTTACCGGAATTTCAGCCAGTTGAAAGAGGCTATCCTTACAATTTATCCGGATTTAGATTCTGAAGTGGGGGAAATTAAACGTCCAGAGGAGAAGGTTAAGGCCTTTGAGGCCCAGTACCTCACTAATAAGGGTACCAGTTTAATCACCCTGGGCCGTTATGATGAAGCACTGGCCTTTTTTGACTCTGCCTTGAATGTGGAACCCAACTACATCGATGCTTACTACCGTAAAGCCCTTTCCCTTATTGGATTGGGGAACTATAAAGAAGCGTGCAGAAACTTTGAAAAATATCTTAAAATCAATCCCCGGGATGCTGATGTGCTGATGCATAAAGGGTGTCTTTTAAATTTATCTGGTAGGAGGGATGAAGCTCTTACCTGTTTTGACCAGGCCCTAAGTATCCATCCTTGGTGTCAGGATATAATTTACCATAAAGGGGTGACATTATATCTCATGGGAAGATGTAATGAGGCTTACGAGGCTTTTAAAGAACTTAAAGACCAGAAATATGATAATTATAAGGAGATGTTCCTGGAAACCTGCCCACGGGATGATAGTGATATTGAAAATGAGAATGCTGATTCCAGCACCAAATAGTTGAAGGATTATTAAAAGTTTTCGTGACAAAAATCATTAGAAGGAGGCATTATAATGGCTGATGAAATGTTTATGACCGAAACGATGGATGGGGATCTGGATACTTTGAAGGATTTAGCAAAGAAGATCGATGTTCTGGGTAATGATGTGCGGTTGAAGATCCTGATTGTTATTGGAGCAGAGAGTAAAAAGAAACCAGAAAGAAGGGGTCTTACTGATCTGCGTCATCTAAACAGTATCCTGAGATATAAATTCAAAATAATAATGACTGACAATGGAGTTAAAAAACACTTAAACTGGTTGCTCAATGCAGGGTTCATCAAGAGGGAAGCAGGAATTGCAGAACGATCCATGCGCGGACCCAGAGCAGTAATGAATTATGTGCTGGTTCCAGGTGCCCTGGAAGCTGTTAATAATGATATGAACAGGCTCACCCGTGCCATTGCAGACATAAGAACAGGTATAACCGAATCAGATTTATCTTACCCTATGATTAGGGTTCTTGGTGGAGCAGATGATGGTCAAATTTTTGGACTCTTCAAGGATGAAGTGCGTGTAGGGCGCCAGGGAGGAGTTGACCCTGAAGATCCTGAATACCAGGGAGATATCATACTGGACAACAGTTATGAGAGTGTGACCAGGATTACCAAACCACACGCCACCCTTACCAAGGATAAGGACGGAGAATGGTACCTGGAAGATAATGATAGTAAGTGTGGGGTTTTCGTTAATAGTGACGACCAGGCTGAAGAAAAGATAAAACTTACAGATGGAGATGTGATTAAACTGGCCCTGGGAGAAGGTGGGGCTGAGTTGGTTTTTGTTTCTAATAGTTAATGATGGGTAAATTTGAGATAATGAGATAAATGAATTAAAAATCATTTAATGACCCCCAATAGTAGATTTACGAGTTTTTAGAAGTCAAATTACTTAATAGAAGCATAGTATATACAATAGCAGCGATAATATGGAAGATGAACATATGCGCGTTGTTCGAGTTTGCGAGCAATGCGGGAAAGTTATGGGTGAATTTGTGGTTTCTCGAAATTCAATATATGTTAGTCCTTATGAAAGTGAGCCTGGTTGTCGCAAGTGCGGGGGACGTTTAATAAATATTGAAAAAAATAGAATACCGTTAAATAGATTTAGAATGACTTCAAACATAATGATAAAGGTCGGAACATCGTCTGCAATAGCTTGGGCAGTTTTATTCGGAATTGGAGCTATGTGGATATCACAACCTTATTCAGAAACACTTGTTCAGACAAATTTAACTGCCCATAACAATTTGATGTATTCATTTATGTTTAATATATCAATTATTGCTGCAGGGATAGGCTTGGCAATACCCATAATAGTATCTTTTTTTGCGAAGAATAAAGAAGGTAATACTCATTTAAAGGATGGATCGATATTTATAAAGAAACCTAACGTTTCTGCAAGAATATTGATTATTAGCATTATTTCGGGAGTCTTAATTTTTTCATTAATATCTCAAAGTTTAGCTCCGGAAACATTAACCTTAAGTTCATCTTTGATTCGTGTTATTATTGGAATTTTAATTGGTTTGATTGCGGGAAGTATGAGCTGTTATTTATTATTTAGATATGGTCGTGTTAATGTTCTAGATTTCCGGTAATAAAGATGAGGGGGTGAAAATACGATATTTTTGTAAGTTTCAAAAACAAGAAAAATTTGAACCTTAAAACAAAACAAGAAAAATTTGAATGACTTTTATGAAGAATAGATTAAGGGAAAAGGGGTGTTAATTATAGTTCTTAACAATAAAACATTCAGGGTGTTTGTGAGTT
>AMGN01000018.1 GCA_000309865.1 Methanobacterium sp. Maddingley MBC34
GTATATTCCATACCGGAAGTCCTTAACATCACTGGTGAAAGTGTTATTGTTTATAATGCTGTTAGATGTGTTTTCAAAGTGCACACCAGCACCCCCATATAGAGTATTGAGTATATCATTCATCTCAACAGTATTCTCTGTACCACCAGCTACGTATATTCCAAAAGTATTTTCAGAGAGGTTGTTTAAGTAAACATTGCTCAATGATGACTCATGAAGCTCAATACCAGAACCACAATTACTCACACTGTTCTCATAGATGTTAGTTCCACTATTCCCGTAAATATACATCCCAAAAGTGTTCTGCATTATATTATTCCGAGGAACAAAATTATTGTTGGAATTAACAATCTCCAAACCAGAACCACAACCAGTTAAGGTGTTGGCCATAATTTGGTTCTGCGAACCACCCAAAATCAACATTCCGTTTATGGTGTCATGAATAAAGTTATTATAAATAACAACCTCCTGAGGATTAGTCAAATACATATTCCTCCAAGCCGTACCGGAAATATCATTACCCTCATAATAACTCCGATAATCATTCAACGACTCAACACCATAAACACCCCCCACAATACTATTATTAATTACCTCATTACCCTGACCACTCTCCAAGTACAAAGCACGACCATTACCATTAGTAACCGTGAATAGGCTGTTACTGATGATGTTATCATTCCCTTCCAGGAGGTATATTCCATAATCATTGCTGGTGAAGGTGTTGTTGTTGATTGTGTTATTTTGGGTTTGATATATCTGTATTCCTGCTCCGTTGTTGGCTATTATGTTATTGTTGATTGTGTTGTTTCCTCTGTTGCTGATGACAATTCCAAGAGTATTGTTTGATATTTTATTGTTTAAGATTTTACAATTATTTACATTGTTTAAAAACACAGCAGAAGAACCGGCCACACCAGTTATGGTGAATCCCTGTATGGTAGTGTAAGCCCCATTGGATCCAATAGAAAACACGTTTAACGCTGAGTTAGCCGCAGTCACAGTAACATCGCCGTCAGCTTTTATTCTTAATCCATTGTAGTACTGATACCATTCAGGAGCGCTAATGTAAATGTTTTCTACATAGTTGTAGGCCTGACCTAAGTTATCATGGACCAATACATTTCCACCGTAATAAACCTCATCTATATAATCTTGGATACTTTCACCCGGGAAAACATTGTTAATCCATTGTATATACGGTAAATTGTCCTGTCCTCCAGTGAAAACATATGATGCATTTGCAAATCCATCTCCCAAGTCATAATAATTCCAGTAACCCCAGTAGTTTCCACCAACCCATTCTGGTTTGTTAAAGAGGTTTCCTGTGCATCCCGATTCCACATAGGCCTGGATATTGTTCCAGCATATGTTGTTATTGTAGATCAGGTTGTTGTGGGAATTTCCTTTTATCAGCACACCATATCCTATGTCAGAGTTACTCCATCCGTAATTATCGTCAATATCGTTCCCAACAATGGTGTTATCATGAGAACCGTTTAAAATAGACAAACCATTACCATTATATTCTATTAGATTTCCACTGACTACTGTGCCTGCGGAATTGGTGTCTATAACAATTCCACTACCCCCATTACTGCTATAAATAGTATTTCCATTACTTGTACAAGTATTTCCATGCAAAGTGTTATTCTGGGAGTTCTGGTCAACCCGGATACCATCATACCAGTTGTCATGAACATTGTTGTTGCTTACTGTGTTACCTGATGAGCCCAGAATCACGATTCCTGCTTCATTCTCATAGACATCATTTTCACGTATTTCATTGTTGTTAGATCCGTTTTCCAGGTGGATTCCACTCTGTCTGCCTTCAGCAATGTTATTGTTTACAATGTTGTTCAGGATGTGATTATTGCTGCTGTTCCATAGGTAAATTCCTTCTACATTGTAGCTGAAGCTACAGTCTTGAATCGTACTGTTGTTAGTTGCAACCAGTAATATACCATTGTTTACGTTGCTAAGGGCAATGTTCAAAATGGTCATGTTACTACATTCCACCATTCCCAGATAACCCATAGATACACCATCATAGGTTTCTCCAGTGCGGTTTCGGAGGTAATAAAGAGGTTTACCGTCTATGGTGTTACTGGTGTCTATATCCTGATAATAGTGACTTAACTCTGTCCCGTAGATTGTTATTTGGGTTCCTCCACCAGTGGTGGTTAAAGTTGTGTTCCGCAGAAGGTTTTCAGAGGACATGCTGATGCTGAGGGCACCCCAATGCACATTGGTTGCTGTATTATTTGTAAGAATATTGTTGTTGGAACCTTCTTGCAAGCGGATTCCGGATCCGGTGTTGTCAATACTGTTGTTGCTTATATTATTTCCAGAAGAAGCATTCATTAAAATTCCGGACAATGCATTGTAAGTTCCTGAAGATCCATTTACACTGTTATTAGTGATGGTACTGTTAATGGTGTTGTAGAGTTTAATACCATCACCATTGTCTGTAAAGGTAGAGTTCTGGAGAGTTATATTACTGCATCCTGCCATTACAATTCCCTGACCGTTACCCATCAGGTTAAGATTCTGAATTATCATGTTGTTGCACTGCACCAGTGCCAAGTATCCAATACTCAGCAGATTACCATCTATGGTTTGATGGTTCAGTCCCTGCAAATAATAGATTGGATCGCCATTTATGGTGTTATTAGTGAGGATAGTGTTAAGGTAACCATCGATTCCACTCTCTGAATCCACACTGAAATTTTGTAGGGTACTGTTAGTTATTATATTGCCCGAAAGGTTGTTTCCTGTTGAACCAGTTAGATATATTCCACGGACGTTATTATTTACAGTGTTGCTGGTAAGGGTGTTGTTATCTGAATCTGAAATCTCAATTCCGTACTGTGAATTCCCGGTTATATTATTGGAGTTTAGGTTATTCCCTGATGATGACATTTCTAGTCTTATACCCTCCCCATTATCCTGGAATGAACAGTTGTTGATGGTGCTGTTGTTGGTGGCTACCAAGAGCACCCCCTCACCGCTGTGGGTGATGTTGAGGTTAAGGAGAGTCATATTTGAACATTCTATCAGTGCCAGGTAACCCATAGATGTTCGGTTATATGTTTCACCGCTATGGTTTCTTAAGTAGTAAATTGGTTTTCCATCAGCGGTGTTACTGGTGTCAATGTCATGGTAGTAGTTGGAAAGCGTTCCCCATCCAACTAAGTAGAAGTTCATTTCAGAACCTGAGATAGTATTGTTCCTCAAGGTGTTGTAAGAAGATTCATAAATGCTCATACCAATGGCACTGTTATTGGATAATATATTATCAGTAAAGGTGTTTCCATTACCAGACCCCATATCAATACCGTCTCGGTTATTGGTAATGTTGTTACCAGTAATGTTACAGTTATTTGCAAATTGTATAATTATTCCTACCCCATTGGTGCTTCCCGTGATGTTGAAGCCCCTGATCAATGTTCCATCTCCTCCAGAAACGATTTGAATAATGGGTTGACCTGTTTCACTGGCCTGTATTGTCACCGAACCCAAAGCACGTAAATTGATTCGCTTGTTTATTTCAATGTTTTCATAGTAAGTGTAAGGTGTTCCATGATCATCATTCACCAGAATACTATCACCAGGACCTGCCAGGTTTTGAATGGTTTCTCCTATGGAATCTCCTGGGAAGACGTTTAAAACATGTCCAACATAAGGAAGGTTGTCCTGCCCACCACTGAAATAGTATGGGATGTTACCTATTCCATCTCCACGGTTAATACCAGTGTAATTGGACCAGAAGTTACCACCATAGGGGTAACCAAGGTTAAACTGGTTCCCAGTGCTTCCAGATTCTACAATGACCTGTACAGTGTTGTTGAAGTTGTTATTATATATAATGTTATTAGCAGCGAAACCTCTCAAATCAAGGCCTAATGGGTTATTATTGATATTATTAGAGGTTAATGTGTTTGAACTGGAGCCTAAAACATATATTCCTGATTCAAAGTTATTATTAACACTATTGTCATAAATAAGGTTCCCTGAGGACATTATCAAGCTTAAACCCACATTGTTGTTGTGGGCATAGTTATTGTAAACTGTGTTATAGTGGGAATTTTCAAGGTGTATTCCACTTTTCTCTTTCTTTTTGAGATCGTAGTTTTCGTATACTGAATTGTCTTTTATGGTGTTATATGATGAATCCAGGAGGTAGATCCCGTCAATGTTGTAGCTGAAACTACTGGACTCAATGGTGGAGTTGGTGGTGTTTACCAGCACTATACCCTTGTCATTATAATACATTGAAGCACTGTTCACAGTGATATTGTTACAGTTCACCAGGGCAAGGTAACACCCATAAATATATTCAAGAGTCTGATCACTTTGACCCACCAGGTAATATATTGGATTCCAGTTTATGGTGTTGCTGGTGTCAATATCCTGAATGTAATCCTCAGCATATCCTGAAACCCCAAAATTATAACCTCTAGTGCTGTAATAATAATAATTATACAGGTCATTGTTTCGGAGAATGTTGTTACCAGACATTTCAAGGGAAATACCATTTCCATTGTAGTGGATGGAGTTCCCAGTTAGGTTATTCTGGGGAGAAAATGCCAGTAGGATTCCAGTTCCATAATTATTTTGGATAATATTAGCATAAACAGTGTTAAAGGTTGATCCAATAAGTGTGATTCCTTCTGCATTGCCCTCTATAGTGTTGTATAAAATATTACAGTTCGTGGTGCCTTCCAGGAGGATTCCGGTACTTCCCGTGCCTGTAGCACCGGTTATCCTGAAACTCTGAATTGTGGAACCACTGCCCTCTGAATTAATTGTGAAAACAGGATTATTGGGGTTTGCGGCTTGAACTGTTATTGGGGCACTGGCCTGAATGATGAGACCAGTTTTGTTAACAATCACATTTTCATGATAGGTATATTCAGATCCATTACCTTGGACATTAATGGTGTCATTTTCCCCGGCATTGTCAACTGCAGTCTGTATACTCCCCCCGGGAGTGACATTCCATTCAGCAGCAGAAACATCACCAACTCCAAAAACAAAAAATATGGTTGCCACCAATAAAATCAGTGCAAATGCTTTAAACAGTAATTTATTCATCCTTTCCCCATTTGTAGAATTACAATTGTTCAAAATTATCACCTCATCCCCTAACAATATTCATATCCATTGATTAGATTGAAATCAAAATATCTTTTTTAAACAATTAATAAAAGAGTTACTTTATTTCCCCCAATAGGAAACTTTATAAGTTAGTGATCACTATTATCTTGTTATTAATTACTAATCTAATCCTACTAACCATTTTGAAATTCCCACTAACCATTTGTAATAATATAATATATCCCATCAGTAAAAACTCCCAAAACTGTTTTAAATGCTCAGATTATTATCACTGATGATCAAAAAATTTAACAACTTAACTGTCAAACTTACTTGTATCTGACAAAATTGTTCAATGATAAACCGTATAATATTTATGAAAAAGGTGAATTTGGGGTATTGGGATGAAAAGGGTTAATTCGGTTTTGTTAATTCTTATTTTCTTTTTAATGGGAGTCAGTGCCTTTTTAATCGTTATGAACGGTCAACTTACTTACGATATAGTCTTTGGTAATGATTTACCTCAAAGTGCCTATGTATCTCCAGCATCTAATTCCAGTAATGGAACTACCCAGAATAATGTAAGCAGTGCAGATAACACTAAATCTGATGAAGTTAAAACAAAAAGCATACCTCTTGAATCTATTAAAACAACATATAAACTGTCCATACCTCGATTGGGACTTAATAGCAGCATAAGGGATGACACAGTCAATGCCAACTATGCAGTATACCATTATCCAGAGAGTGTCCAACCAGGAAACAATGGTGAATGTGGACTTTTAGGTCACAGAACATCATACACATCCCCATTTGAGTATATAAGAATTTTAGTTCCGGGAGATGATGTATACATCTATGATGAGGGAAATAAAAAGAAGTACATTTACAAAGTTGTATCCAATGGTAAAGATATCCGTTATGATTACAAGACAAATCCCATAAAATTCCAAACAAGTGGGACCTCAAGACTGTTATTGGTAACATGTTATCCTCCTGGAACCACCAGGGCAGCTTGGATTACTCATTGTGAACTGGACTCAGTTGATTCTTATTAGTTTATAGCCTGTTAATTTTGATAACACCATAAGCACTCTCTGGTTAATTAATTCATTCTAATTCATTTCAGCAGCTAAAAGAAGTTAAAAAAAGTAAAAAAAAGTTTAAAATTTTTTTGGAACCTTTTACTTAGAATGACATGTTAGTTGGATAGTGGTCAATATTTGATCCGCCCTGTATTGGATAAACACCACTGCCACTGTAATCACTCCAGTAATTACCAGTGTTAACTCCGTTATCCCAGTTGTTAGTTCCTGTATCGTAAGCTTGAGTGTTATTGTTACTGAAGTTGTTGGTGTAGATTTCATTGGTTTTAGAGTTGTCACTGAACAGCCCAACAGTGTTAGCGGTCA